>NZ_DASQPW010000011.1:0-29076 GCF_035643755.1 Stackebrandtia sp.
GCCCAGCATAAAGAGTGTGGATTGTGGGGGGCTGATTTCGATACCAAAGAAGATGGAAAGTGGAAACAACGAATCCACATCGAATCGGACATGGCTCCTCTATCGGGAATGGACCTGTCATGGAGACTCTGTCTGGATCCACATGACTACACCGCCAAGGTAAAGATCTCAGCAAATCGTGGCGGTGGGGAGTTTCCCAATCACCACGATAAGGCTGGCATGGGTGATCAGAGCGAGACCAACACCGCCGCAGCGTGTGCCAACATTGCCGATGCCAATGGCCGCGCCACTAGGGAGCTGACCCTCAAAAACCTCGATAAGCTCGGTACAACACATATCGATCCGAGGTTCTTCTGCATTCGCACCGAAAAGCATCTGGTTCGCGTCAGCACCGCCGATTACAAGACCATATCTGTTGACACCAATGCCCTGGACGCGCAAATCATCTTGACGGTGACGACATGGACTCGGGGTAAATCGGTGTAGAGATCCTCTTTGATTTACCGCGCGTGCCAGGCCGCCAGAATCTCGGCCTCCTTGGCGCGGCCGAGCCGCTTGGCGTCGTCGCGCTCGGCGCCGTCCATCGAGTCGAACCAGTCGCGCGCCGACTCCCCCACGGGGCGGGTCTTGAGGCCCGCCTCCAGCGCGGTCGACACGTCGCGGGTGAGCATGCCCGCGTGGTCGGCGGGCAGCCACAGGCCGATCGAGTCGGGGCCCGCCCACGGGTTGACGCCGTGCTCGGTGACGAAATCCTCCGACACCCAGGTCAACGTCGGCTCGGTGCCCATGGCCCGGGCGATCTCGTGCAGGAACCGCTCGAACGGCATCGGCTCGGTGACGGTGTCGAAGGTGCCGACCACCTGGTTTTCGGCGGCGTGGACGATCCACTCGGCGTGGTCGCGCACGTCGATCCACTGCACGCCGCGGTCGGGTGCCCCGGGCGCCAGCACCTCGCCCGCGTCGTGCAGGCGGTCGGGCCAGTAGCCGAAGCGGTAGCTGGGGTCGCCGGGGCCGACGATCAGGCCGGGACGAGGGATGAAAGCCTTGTCCCCCAGGCGATCACGCACCAGGTTCTCGCAGGTGACCTTGCTGGCGCCGTACGCCTCGACGCTCGGATCGGTGCTGTCGGCGGCGGCGGGCTCCAGCAGCGCGGTGGTGTCGGCGGTGCCGCCGACGGTCTCCACGTCGGAGTACACCGAGATGGTGGACACGAAGGTCCAGTGCCCGACGCGGTCGGCCAGGGCGTCCAGCACCGGCGTGATCTGGGCGGGGATGCGGGCCACGTCGACGACGGCGTCGAAGGTCTCGCCGTCCAGCGCGGAGAACTCGGGGTTCTCGCGATCCAGCGTCACGAAGCGGACGCCTTCGGGCGGCCGGCCGCTCTTGCCGCGCGCGGCCACGATCACCTCGTGGCCGCGCGCCTGGGCGGCAACGGCGACCGCCTTGGACAAGAACATGGTTCCACCGAGGACAAGAATCTTCATGATGCGAAGCTTCCCGTTCCGAGCGGTCGGCCGCAACCGTTTACGCCAGCGGCGAACCGTTTCCGCTGTCGGCGGATTCCTTCGCCATCGCGAGCTTCTCGCCCACGGCGCGATAACCCACCCGCTCGTACAGCCGCAGCGCGGTCTGTCCCGACGGCTCCAACCACGCGGTGGTGACGCCCGCGTCGTGGGCGGCGGAGGTGACGCGCGCGGTGAGGACGGCGCCGATGCCGCGGCCCTGGTGCGAGGGTTCGACGGCGATGCCGACCACCTCGCAGGTGCCGTCGATCGGGGCGGTGTAGCGGCCCGCGCCCACCACGGTTCCGTCCGCGATGGTGGCGATGGCGGTGACGGCGCCGCGCCGGGCGGGGGCCAGCATGCGGGCCTCCATGTCGGCGTCGGTGGGCGGCTCCGGTTCGGCGAACGCCGCGAACTGGACGACCAGCCCCGCACGGAGCTTGTCGACATCGTCGGTGAACTCGACGCTCACCCCGTCGTGCTCGGGAACGACGACTTCGCCTGGCGCGCAAGCCATCAGGGGCATGCGGCTCTCGACCGCGAAGCCCGCCTCGCCGAACGCGCCCTCCGCCTTCGGCGAGGAGGACGGGATGAACTCCAGGCGCGGGGTCAGGCCCCGCTCGGTGAACGCGGCGGTGAGCTCGGCGATGTCGGCGGCCGAGGGCTCGGTGCCGTCGTCGGGCACCGCGTAGTTCAGGAAACGGTGCGGGCTGGCGGGGTCGATGTGCAGCAGGAAGGACCCGACGCGAAGGGTGTTGTCGGAGCGCTCCAAATTGGCGCGCGCGTGCCTTTGAATGTGGAGATCCACGGTTCCTCTTTCGAGTGTCAGTTTCGATGGGTCGCCATCGGACGGCACGTCGTGCCGCTGGTTGTTCACGCCGATGGCCTAGGCAGCCGAGCGCATCGAATGGCCTCACCGTGGATCGCTAGGGGGAAATGGCGGACGCCAGCATAGCGCACCTAAGGTGGATCCATGTCGATGCCCAGCGACGCGGTTGACGCCTTCGAGGCGCAGCGTCCGCGGCTGTTCGCCCTGGCCTACCGCCTGCTCGGGTCCGCCAGCGAGGCCGAGGACGCGGTGCAGGAGGCGTTCATCCGCTGGCACCAGGCCGATCGGTCCTCGGTGCGCACTCCCGCGGCCTGGTTGACCACTGTGGTGACCCGGTTGTGTCTGGACGAACTGGGGTCGGCGCGGTCGCGGCGGGAGTCCTATGTGGGGCCATGGCTGCCCGAGCCCGTGCTGACGTCCACTCCCGACCGCGCGCTGGGTCCGCTGGAGACGGTGGAGCAGCGGGATTCGGTGTCGATCGCGTTGCTGGCGATGCTGGAGCGGCTCACGCCGTCGGAGCGCGCGGTGTACGTCCTCAAGGAGGCGTTCGGGTATTCGCATCGCGACATCGCCGAGATTCTCGACGTCTCCGAGGCCAACTGCCAACAGCTGCATCACCGCGCCGCCAAGCACCTGGCCGACCGCCCCCGCTTCGCCGCCGACCCCGACCACTGGCGCCGCATCACCGAGACGTTCTTCGCGGCCACACAGGACGGCGAGGGCCTGGGCGGCCTGGAGCGCCTGCTCTCCGACGACGTCGTGGCCTGGGCCGACAGCGGCGGCACGGTCACGGCGGCCCGCCGACCGATCCAGGGCAACGCCAAGGTGGCCCGCTACCTGGGCCGCGGCATCCTGCACCTGAGCCCCGAGAACCTCGCGCGCCTCGGCCGTCGCGCGACGATTCACGCCGCGCAGATCAACGCCCGTCCCGGCCTGGTGGTCTTCCTCGACGGCGCGCTGTTCGCGTGCCTGGTCATCGACATGGACGACGGCCTCATCAGCGCGCTTCACATTCTCGCCAATCCCGCCAAGCTCGGCTTCGCCGCGGCCCAACTGCGGGATATTGATCTCGGACGGCCGCTGGCCTCCCTGACCATTGAGTGATGTAAGCCACTGTCAGGTTTCGCCTCGCCGCGGCGTCAAGGATGCGACAACCGACGAAGGGACGCATCATGACTCACCGCATCGTCGTACTGGGCGGCGGATACGCGGGACTCACCACGGCCAAGCGGCTCGGCCGCCTCCTGCCCGACGCCCACATCACGCTCGTCAACGAACGCGAGCGCTTCGTGCACCGCATCCTGCTCCACCAGGCCGCGGCGGGACGGGACCTGGACGCGCCGAGACTCGCCGACCTGTTGCGCGGCACGAATGTCGAGCTCGTGGTGGGGCGCGCGGCCGGCATCGACGTGGAGCGGCGCCAGGTCGCCGTGGTCGGCGCCGAGCGGCGAAACTCCCCCTCGCGCGCGGCCCCACGGCCACCAACGAAGCAGGGCGGGGTGTCGGTGACGACTGAGGGGAGCGCCGACACCGCGTCACCGGGGTCTTCCTCCCGCTCACGAGTGCCTCAGGGTGCGGAGACGACGGGCGCGACGTCGATCGGTTACGACAGCGGGACACCGCGGGGGGCCTCCTCCCCGCGGGTACCTCAGGGGAGCGAGGCGGTCATCGGCTACGACACGCTGGTGTACGCGCTGGGCAGCGTCGGGGACATGACGCGGGTGCCGGGCGTGGCCGAGCACGCCTACGGGGTGTCGGGCCGCGACGAGGCGGCCGCGCTGCGGGATGCCGTGGCGCGCAACGACTCGGGCACGGTGACCGTGGTGGGCGCGGGGTTGACGGGGGCGGAGCTGGCCTGTGAGCTGGCGGGCAGGCACCCGAGGGCGCGGGTGCGGTTGGTGTCGCGGGGCGAGGCGGGCGGATGGCTGTCGCCGCGCGGGAAGCGGCACGCGCGGGCGGCGTTTCGGCGCCTCGGCATCGAGGTGATGTCGGGGGTCGGGGTGACCGCGGTGAAGGACGGGGCCGTCGTCGTCGACGGCGGGTCCGTCGCCGACAGCGACGTCACGGTCTGGGCGGGCGGCTTCACGGCGCCGCCGCTGGCCGCCGAGGCGGGGCTCGACGTGGACGGGCTGGGGCGCATACCCATCGACGACACCATGCGCACCCTGGCGCGCCCCGAGATCTACGCGATCGGCGACAGCGCCGCCTTCACCAGCCGGCACGGCAACGAGCTGCGGATGGCCTGCGCGGCGGCGATCCCGATGGCCTGGCACGCCGCCGACGTGATCGCCGCGCGCCTGAGTGGACGGTCGGTGCCGCCCTTCCACTTCCGCTTCGTCCAGCAGGCCATCGGGCTAGGGCCCGGCGACGGGCTCGTGCAGTACGTCCGCCCCGACGACTCCATGGTGAACGCGGTCCTCACGGGGAGGACGGCGGCGCGCTACAAGGACTTCGTGTGCTGGTTCGTCGCGAAGACCCTGCCCCACACGGGACCCTACACACCGCGCCGCCGTCATCCGATGCTCCCGCGGCCTCAGGTTCCCGTCGGGTAGGACCCCAGCAGACCGTCCAGATTGGCGAATCCGCGTTCGATGCCGCCCGGGCGGCTGCGCTCGAACCAGGACTCGCGGTGCAGCGCGATGGCCTCGATGAGGTCGTCGCGCAGCGCCGCGTCGCCGGGGGCCGAAGCCCCCGCCGCGCGCAGCATCCGCCAACCGCCGTGGCGGGCCAGGCGGGTGGCGGAGGTCAGCTCGCGCTTCACCGCCGCCGCGTGCGCGGAGTCGTCGGACGCCGCGGCCAGGTCGTTGAGGGCGGCGTCGAAGCCGTCGATCAGCGCGGCCACCCGAACGGGGTCGGGTTCGCCCGCGGTGATGCCGTCGTCGGATTCCAGGGCGAGTGCGAAGGGACTGGAATTGAACGCCAGCTGCCCCGTGGACGCCGCGGCGCGACCCAGGGCGTCCAGCACGGTGCCCAGCTTGGTGCCGCCGAGGACGAGTCGATTGAGGACAGACGCGGCGTCGAGGTCGCGGTTGGCGTCCAGTCCCCAGCTCAGGGCCGCGCCGTACACGATCGGCGGATAGCTGACCGACAGCGGTTGCAGGTGCCCGTTGTCGCCCCAGTCGGTGATCAACACGCCCGTCGCACCGCCCGACAGTCCCACCTGGACGGTGTCGAGCAGGTTGCCGTACGCGGTGTCGAGGCGGCCGATCAGCGACCGCCAGGTGCCCGTGCCGGGCGCCACCCAGAACGGGTAACCCGCGCGGGTGAACGGTTCCACCGTGGAGGTGAATCCGTCCAGTTTGGCCTCGATGTCCAGACCCGCGTCGCGGAAGCGCTCGCCGTGGGCGGCCTTCATGCGCTCGATGTCGGCGGGCGCCCAGGGTGCCTCGTAGTCCCAGGCCACCACGGTGGCGCCGTCGGGAAGTTCGGGCACCAGCTCGGGATGGTGGGTGATGATGTCGCCCCAGAACTGGACGTCGAGGCCCTTGGCCAGCAGGGGATCGGCGAGCCGACGCAGATGGTCCAGGTAGACGCGGCCCTTACCGCGCTCGGCGACCTCTGCGGCCGAGGCGCCGCGCCCCAGCTCCCAGGTCTCGTCGCAGCCGATGTTGACGCGGTCGGAGCGGAAGTGCCCGACCAGCTCGTCCACCAGGCCCAGCGCGAAGTCGGCGTTGTCGGGCGTCGGCGCCAGCGTGGTGGCGGGGCGGTGGCGGCCGAACAGCTCGAACCCCTCGGGAAGCTCGGCGCGGTGCCGGTACGCCTCGTGTTTCAGCCAGTTCTCGTAGTGGCCGAAGCAGTTCTGGTTGGCGACCAGCTCGATGCCGCGCGACGCGCACAGCTCGTCCAGCCAGGCGATGTCGCCGGGGGTCATGGGCGAGGCGTCGCGCCAGACGGTCTCGTGGTCGCGGTAGGCGAAGGTGTGTTCGGTGTAGAGCTGGAAGTGGTTGACGCGCACCAGCTCCAACAGGTCCACCAAATTCTCCAGGGTGGACCTGGTCGGCACCCGGCCGCGGCTGATGTCCAACATGTACCCGCGCACGGGGTAGTCGGGCCAGTCGCGAACCCGCAAGCCCGGCCAGTTCCCGTCGGACTGGGAACGCACCTGCTCGAGCAGGGCGCGCCCGTAGCGGCGCCCCGCGGCGTCGCGATAGGCCAGCCGCACGCCGTCGGCGGTGATGTCCAGGGCGAAGCCCTCGGCGGGGAGCTCGCCGTTCTCGGTCTCGGCGACGGGGGTGGATAGGGCGGGGCCCGAGCCGGTCACGGAGCATTCGCGCGGCCGCGGGACCAGGATGAAATCGCTTTCATTGATCATGCCCCGCGACGGTACCCGTTCACTGGTGTCGGGCGCGCACCAATCCCGACTCGTAGGCGGCCACCACCAGCTGTGCGCGGTCGCGGGCGCGCAGTTTCGTCATGGTGCGGCTGACGTGGGTCTTGGCCGTGGTGTGGGAGATGTTCAGCTCCGTCGATATCTCCTCATTGGACATTCCGCGTCCGATGAGCCCCAACACCTCGCGCTCGCGCGGGGTCAGCACGTCGAGGTCGACCTCGCGCACCTGCGGCGCGGGCGTGGACACGAACTCCGCGATCACCTGCCGTGTCACGGCGGGCGCCAGCAGCGCCTCTCCCCCCGCCACGGTGCGCAGGCCGCGAATCAGGTCGGCCGGATCGGTGTCCTTCACCAGGAAGCCGCTGGCGCCGGCGCGCAGCGCGTCGAAGATGTACTCGTCGAAGGCGTAGTTGGTGAGGATCACGACCCGCACCCGCGTCAGCGCCGGGTCGGCGCACACCCGGCGGGTGGCGGAAATGCCGTCCGCGCCGGGCATCTCGACGTCGAACAGCGCCACGTCGGGGAGCAGCTCGGCGGCCAGCCGCACCGCCTCGTCCCCGTCGGCGGCCTCCCCCACCACCTCGATGTCGTCCTCCAGATCCAGAAGCACCCGAAAGCCCGCGCGGATCAGCGGCTGGTCGTCGGCCAACAGCACCCGGATCATCGCTTGGCCTCCGCGCGCTCGCCCGTGGTGGGCAGCTGGGCGCGCACCTCGAACCCGCCGTCCGCCACCGGTTGCGCGCGCAGCGAGCCCCCCAGGGCGGCCACGCGTTCCCGCATTCCCGACAGCCCCAGCCCCTCGGTGATCGGCTCGGTGATGATTCCTCCATTGTCGACAACATGGACGCTGACGTCCTCCACACCGTATTGCATGGTGATGTCGACGCGGGTCGCCGCGCTGTGCCGCGTGATGTTCGTCAGCGACTCCTGGACGATGCGAAACACCGTGCGGTCCACGGTGTCGCCCAGCGCGCGGTGCTGTCCGTCCACATGCATCTCGACGTCCAGCCCCGACTGCCGCGCCTGTTCGAGCAGTTTGGACAGCGTCGCGACGCCGGGCGCCTGCGCGGGATCGGCCACCCGCAGCGCCCGCAGGGTGGCGCGCAGCTCGCGCATGGCGTCACGGCTGGCCTCGCGGATGTTGCGCAGCGCCGCCTCGGCCTGGGCGGGCTGGCGCTCCAGCACGTGCAGCGCCACCGACGACTGCACGTTGACCACCGAGATCGCGTGGGTGAGCGAGTCGTGCAGCTCCCGCGCGATGCGGACCCGCTCCTCGGCGGCCCGGCGCAGCGCGGCCTCCTCGCGGGTGCGTTCGGCCTCCACGGCCCGGGCCTGGGCCTCGCGCAGCTGCCGCTGGTGGCGACCGATCACCTCCCCGGAGATGATGCCCGCCTCCAGCCACACCAGCATCCACAGCGCCACCGGCAGCGCGGTCATCGGCGACGAGAACAGGGCGCTGGCGGAGCTCGCCACGATCACCGCGCCGCCGGTGATCATCGCGATCCAGCGGCGCCCGTACTTGGCCAGCGCGAACACCGCCACGATGAGCGGCACGAAACCACCGTGGCTGTTGAGGTTCAACATCAACACCGCGACGGCGCCCACCACGACGGCCACCATCACGGGGTGGCCGCGCCGCCAGATCAGCGCGGCGCTGGCGCCCAGCACCACGGGAACCCCGACGAACGCGGGAACCAGGATGTCGCCGCGGTATTTCAGCTCCACGAAGAAGATCACCAGCGACACGAGCCCGGCCACGGCGGCGACGGGCACGTCCCACTGCCAGCGCAGTCTCCGGTCGGCGGGCGTCATGGCGGCCACGCTACCGCCGCTCGCCGATTACCGCACCATCCACGCGATGCACGTCGGCCGTACATCTCGGGTAGTACGGCGCGGCCGCGCCGGGCGGTACGTACTACCCGGCCGGTACGCCCGATTGACTCCCCGTGCCGGATGTCGACAACGGACTCGACGGCAAGGATCGAGGCGTGAGTTTCCCCAGTGTGAGAAAGGAATCATCGTGACCGAGGCAGTCGCGACGCCAACACCGGAGGCCACCGGCCGGGTCGGCGGAATCGTGTGGACCCTGCGTGTCACCGCGGTGGTGAACCTGATCCTGGTGATCGCCCAGCCAGTGTGGATCGGGCTGTACGCCAGCGGTTTCGTGGGCTTCGAACAGGTGCACAGCATGTTGGCGGGGCTCATCGGCGTCGCCGCCCTTGTCCTGCTGATCGCGTCCGTTCTGGCGTGGAAGCCGGGGGGCGGCGGGCCGCTCGCGTTCCGGGTCTCCTTGGCGTTCTTCGTCTTCATCATCATTCAGACCTTCGCCGGCGTGGCGCACGTCTTCGCGCTGCACTTCCCGATCGGCGTGCTGATGGCGATCGGCGCCCTGCAGCTCAACACCATGGCGTGGAAGCTGCGGCTGCCCGCCAAGAAGACCGGGGGCGCGTGATGGCCATGACCGTCAACCGCCGCGAGGCCCTCAGGCTCGGCGGCATGATCACCGTCGGCGTGGCCGTCACGGCGGGCGTCACCTGGGCCACCACAGGCAGCGCCGACCAGTCGGGCCAGCTGCTCGACAGCGACCTCAAGCTGCCCGAGCGGTTCACCGCGAAGCTGCCGATCCCCGCCGTGGCCAAGCCGCGGAGCACCAAGGACGGCGTGGCGCGGTACGAGCTGACCCAGCGGGCGTCCAAGGTGGAGATCATCCCCGGCAAACGCACCGAGATCTGGGGCTTCGACGGCACCTTCCCCGGCCCGACCTTCGACGTCCGCAGCGGCAGGCCGATCACCGTGTCGATCGCCAACCGGCTGGACGTGCCCACCAGCACGCACCTGCACGGCGGCGTCACCCCGGCGAAGTACGACGGGTTCCCGACCCACGTGATCGTCCCGCCCGGCAGCCATTTTCACCCGCACGACAGCATGGCCATGAAGATGGACATGTCGGTGTGGAAGATGTACGACGGCAGCTTCGACCACGAATATCCGCTCGACCAGGCCGCGACCATGCTGTGGTACCACGACCACCGGATGGACTTCACCGCGCCGCAGGTGTGGCGGGGACTGGCGGGCATGTTCATCGTCCGCGACGACGTGGAGGACGCCCTGCCGCTTCCCAAGGGCGACAGGGAGATCCCGCTGATGCTGTGCGACCGGGCGTTTCGCGCCGACGGCAGCTTCAAGTACCCGTCGGTGGACGGCACCCTGTTGGGCGCCCCCGGCGTCACCGGCGACTACCACGAGGGCGTGCAGGGCGACGTGCTGCTGGTCAACGGCGCGCCGTGGCCCACGGTGGACGTCGACGGGGCGCGGTACCGGCTGCGGTTCCTCAACGCCTCCAACGCCCGCCGCTACGACCTGTCCCTCGAGGCCGACGGCAGGACCACGCCGTTCGTCCAGATCGGGAGCGACATCGGGCTGCTGGGCAGCCCGCAGGAGCTCGACGACCTGGCGATCGCCCCCGCCGAGCGCTACGACGTGATCGTGGACTTCTCGAAGTTCAAGCCGGGCACCGAGGTCACGCTCGTCAACAAGCTGGGCACCGGCGGCACCGACGCGGTGATGCGCTTCAAGGTGGGCGACAGGGCCGACGACCCGTCCAAGATCCCCGACACCCTGGCCAAGGTGGAGAAGCTGGCGCCCGCGAAGGTGGCCGCCGGCCGCACCTTCCACTTCGCGCGCACCGGCACCGACAGTGGTCAGATGTGGACGATCAACGACAAGCCGTACGACCCCTCGGGCACCATCGCTCGGGTCAAGGCGGGGACCGTGGAGCGCTGGTCCATCACCTCGGATCTGCACCACCCGGTTCACGTCCACCTGGGACACTTCCAGGTCACCTCGCGGGCGGGGAAGCCGCCGGAGCCGCGCGACGCGGGCTGGAAGGACACGGTGGACATGCGGGCGTTCGAGACCATCGAGGTGCTCATCAGGTTCCCCGAGGTCAAGGGGCGCTACATGATCCACTGCCACAACCTGGAGCACGAGGACATGGCGATGATGGCCAACTTCGACGTGGTTTGATGACAGGGATTGTCGACATCCGCGAAAGGTGACTTCGATGAGCCCTGAATCCTTCGCCCTGGTCGGCGCCCGCGTGCTTCCCGCGGACGCCGACCCCATTGACGACGGCGTGGTCGTCGTCGCGGACGGGAGGATCTGTGCGGTCGGCGGCCCCGACACCCCGATCCCGTCCGGCGCCGAGCGGATCGACGCCGCGGGCAAGTGGATCGTGCCGGGGCTGATCGACGCCCACGTCCACCTGGGCGTGTACGAGGAGGGCGAGGGCTGGGCCGGCCAGGACGGCAACGAGATGACCGACCCGGTGTGCGCGCATGTGCGGGCCATCGACGCCATCAACCCCGCCGAGATCGGCTTCGCCGACGCGATCGCCTCCGGGGTGCTGGCCGTCAACGTCAACCCCGGCTCCGGCAATCCGATCGGCGGCCAGACCGCCGCGATCAAGTGCGTGGGCCGCACCGTCGACGAGATGACGATGAAGGCCCCCAGCGGCATGAAGTCGGCCCTGGGCGAGAACCCGAAGCGGGTGTGGGGCGAGCAGAAGAAGACCCCCAGCACCCGGCTGGGCACCGCCGCGGTGATCCGGGGCGCCTTCGTGGACGCCCAGAACTACCGCGCCAAAATGGAGTCCGACTCCGACACCCCCGTGGACCGCAACCTCAAGTCGGAGGCGCTGTCGAAGGTGCTGTCGCGGGAGATCCCGTGGCGCCAGCACTGTCACCGCGCCGACGACATCGCCACGGCGATGCGCCTGGCCGGGGAGTTCGGCTACCGCCTGGTGCTCGACCACGGCACCGAGGCGCACCTGTTGGCCGACATCATCGCCGAGGCGGGCATCCCGGTGATCATCGGGCCGCTCATGGTGTCGCGGTCCAAGGTGGAGGTGCGCAACCGTTCGGTGGCCAACCCCGGCAGACTGGACGCCGCCGGGGTCACCATCGCCATCACCACCGACCACCCGGTGGTGCCGATCGCGCACCTGATCCACCAGGCGGCCCTGGCGATCAAGGAGGGCCTGGACCGCGACGCGGCGCTGCGGGCGCTGACCATCAACCCGGCCACGATCATGGGCGTCGCCGAGCGGATCGGTTCGCTGACGCCCGGCAAGGACGCCGACCTGTGCGTGTGGAACGGCGACCCGTTCGACGTCTACAGCCGTGTCGAGGTGGCCTATGTGGACGGACGCGAGGTGTACCGGCTGCCGTGACGGCCTACTGGCCCCAGGCCATGGTCGCGCCGGTGTGTCCCGCGCGGATCACCACGTAGGCCATGGCCACGGCCAGTCCCAAAAGGACGACGCCCGAGACGATCACGACGACTGTGCGGGCGCGCCCGCCCCCGCCGCCCGCCCACGCGGCCACACCGTCCCAGGAGCGGGAGGTGGCGAGGGCCGCCAGCCGCCCGCTGACGATCGCCGTGTAGACCAGCACCAGGATCGCGGCGACCACCACCAGCCAGATCAGGATGTCGGCGTACTGCGAATGGTTGTCGATGGCCTTGGCCGCCTGCCGCCGGGCGTCGGGGGTGCCCGACAGCCGCGCCAGGTTCTCCGCCGCCAGGCGCTCGCCGCTTTCGCGGGCCACGTAGACGGCCGGGACCGCGGCGACCGCCAGCGCGATCAGCACCCAGCCGAGCTGGCGGCGCACCTTGGGCACCAGGACGTATCCCGCGATCGCCAGCGCCAGCAGGGGCACCAGGACGACGGGCACATGGACGGCGAACGGGTGAAGCGGTAGCCCGAAGATGGTGTCCGGCATCTTTTCGTGAACCTTTCCGCGCCCGGGGCCCGACGCGTACGCGGCGACATGGGTGGGTGTGCCCCTCTGGCTGTCAATACGGTCACGGGGCGCGAAAGGTTCAATGGGCGCGGCGGCGGGATATTCCAATAACTGATATATTCCAATGCATGAAGGAATCCGACTTCATGATCCTGACCGCCCTGGCCGAGGAGTCGGCCCACGGTTACGGCATCATGCGCGACGTCGAAAAGCTGTCGAACCAGCGGGTGAAACTGCGCACCAGCACGCTGTACGCGGCGCTGGATCGCCTGTCGGCCAACGATCTCATCGAGATCGACCGCGAGGAGGTCGCCTCGGGGCGGCTGCGCCGCTACTACCAGCTCACCGAGCGCGGCCGCACCGAACTGGCCGCCGCCGCGGTGGGTCAACGCGCCCAGGCCGAGACGGCCCTGCGGCGCCTGGGCGTCACGGATCTGGGGTGGTCGCCGTCATGACCACGGACGAGCGACTCGAGCGCGACTTTCGGCGCCTGCTTCGCGCCTACCCCGCCTGGTATCGGCGGGCCCGCGGCGAGGAGATGCTGACGACCCTGATGGACGCCGCGCGGGGACGCGACCGTCCCACCCTCGGCGAGCGCGTCGACATCGTGTTCGGCGGGCTGCGCAAGCACCTGGCCGCCCGATCCGTCCCCGCCGCCGTGGTGTCGGTGTTGGCGGCGGTGTTCGTGGCGACGTTGGGGGCGATCGGCGGCGCGGTCGCGGGGTGGTACACCGCCACCGACCTTCCCGGCGACGCTGCGGCGAGTCACATTGCCCGACAAGCGATTCCCGACATGGACACCAAGGACGTCTACGGCGACCGCTCCTTGTTCTACTGGGTCGACATGAACGGCAACGTGATGCCCACCCCCTTTGACCTCCTTGGCAACGGCGACGGCTACAACTCGGGAGACCTCAGCTACGAGCTGGAACACAAAGACGACGGTTTCGCCCGCTTCCGCGCGGCCGAAAGGCGCGTCGTCAAAGCGGGCTGGCACGTCCAAGCAGTGCGAAAAGACAAGCGGGACGCCGCTTTCAGCGCTACCCGCGACGGCCTCGTCCTGCAAGTATCCACAGTGGCGGACGCGACCTCGACGAGCGTCAGCTTTGTCACCATTAAGCGCACCACGCCGCCCCTGGTGCCGATACTGACTGTTGTCGGCCTGATCCTCGGGTCCCTGGCGGGCTGGGCGGCGCTGACCCGTCTGCTGCGGCGCATCGCCGTCTGGCCGAGGCGACGCCGCGCCGTCGTGTACCAACTGCTCGGCTGCGGCGGGTTCATGTTGATCGTCCCCACCGCCGTCAACCTGTACTTCATCGGCGCGTCGCTAATCGTGCCCGAACAGCGCGTTGCCGTGTGGCTCGGATATACCTGGGGTCCCTTGTCGATCATGACGCTCCTCGGCGCGATCGCGCTGGGGGGCGCGCTCCTGCTCTGCGGTCCCACGCCGATGGGCACGCGGGTCATGCGGACGGCCCGCTGACCCACCCTCCCTAGGGGACGACGCGGGCGGCGGCCCAGCCCTGCCAGTGGGGCAGCGCCTCGCCGACGGCCTCCAGCTGCGCCGCCACCGGGCCCGGGCCCGTGGAGCCCGGGGTGGTGCGGGCGGCCAGCGCGCCGTCGACGGTCAGGACCTCGCGGACCGAGCCGTCCAGCCGCGGGCTGATCGCGGCCAGGTCGGCGTCGGACACCTCGTGGAGCTGGAGGCCGCCCGCGGCGCAGTGCGCCACCAGGGCGCCCGTGGTCTCGTGGGCGTCCTTGAACGGCACTCCCTTGCGCACCAACCAATCCGCGACCTCGGTGGCCAGCGAGAATCCCTTCGGCGCGGCGGCGGCCATGGCGTCACCGTGGACGGTCATGGTCGCGATCATGCCCGTGAACGCGGGCAGCACCAACCCGAGCGTGTCCAGGGCGTCGAAGACGGGCTCCTGGGCCTCCTGGAGGTCGCGGTTGTACGTCAACGGCTGCGACTTCAATGTGGACAACAGCCCGGCGAGGTCGCCGATGAGGCGACCCGCCTTGCCGCGCGCCAGCTCGGCGATGTCGGAGTTCTTCTTCTGCGGCATGATGGACGATCCCGTGGAGTACGCGTCGTCCAGCTCGATCCACCCGAACTCCTGGCACGTCCACAGGATGATCTCCTCCGACAGCCGCGACAGGTGCACCCCGATCATCGAGGCCACGAACAGCAGCTCGGCGACGAAGTCGCGGTCGGCGACCCCGTCCATGGAGTTGGCCGCCGCCGACTCGAAGCCGAGCTCGGCGGCCACCGTCTCGGGGTCCAGCGGCAGCGACGAGCCCGCCAGCGCGCCCGACCCCAGTGGGCACACCGCCGCGCGGGTGTCCCAGTCGCGCAGGCGTTCCAGGTCGCGCAGCAGCGCCTGGACGTGGGCCAACAGGTGGTGTGCGAAGGTGACGGGCTGCCCGTGTTGCAGGTGGGTCATGCCCGGGATCGCGGTATTGACATGCCTCGCCGCCTGGTCGCGCAGCGCCTCGATCAGCTCCACCACCCGGCCCGCCAGCCCCCTGGCGTGGTCGCGGCAGTACATCCGGGTGTCGTTGGCCACCTGGTCGTTGCGGGACCGCCCGGCGCGCAGCTTGCCGCCCAAGGGCCCCAGGCGTTCCAGCAGCCCGCGCTCCAGCGCCGCGTGAACGTCCTCATCGGACGCCTCGGCGGCGAAGTGGCCCGCGACCACGGCCTGGCGCAGATCGTCCAGCGCCGACAGCGTCGACGCCAGCTCGGCGTCGGTCAGCAGCTCGGCGCGGTGCAGCACCCGGGCGTGCGCCTTGGACGCGGCCAGGTCGTACGGCGCCAGCCGCATGTCGAAGTGCGTGCTGCGGCTCAGCGCGGCCAGCGCCTCGGCGGGGCCGGACGCGAAGCGCGCGCCCCACAGGCGACTCACGCCGCGTCACCCTTGAGCCGCTCGTCCCGCGCCGCGGCCAGCTTGGACGGCAGGCTCCACAGGTCGACGAAGCCCTTGGCCAGGGACTGATCGAAGGCGTCGCCCTCGTCGTAGGTGGCCAGGCCGAAGTCGTAGAGGCTGGCCTCGGAGCGCCGGCCGGTGACCGTGGCGCGTCCACCGTGGAGCGTCATCCGGATGTCGCCGGTGACGAACCGCTGGGTGTCGTCGATGAAGGCGTCCAGGGACTTCCGCAGCGGCGAGAACCACAGGCCGTCGTAGATCAGCTCGGCCCAGCGCTGGTCGACGCCCTTCTTGAACCGGGCGACGTCCCGCTCCACCGTGACGTTCTCGAGCTCCTGGTGCGCGGCGATGAGCGCGATCGCGGCCGGGGCCTCGTAGACCTCGCGGCTCTTGATGCCCACCAGCCGGTCCTCGACCATGTCGAGCCGACCCACGCCCTGGGCGCCCGCCCGGGAGTTCAGCTCGGTGATCACCTGCAGCGGGGTCTTGGTCTCGCCGTCCAGCGCCACCGGCACGCCGCCGTCGAAGGTGATGACCACCTCGTCGGGGTCGCGGGCCACCGACGGGTCGTCGGTGTAGGCGTAGATGTCCTCGATGGGCGCGTTCCAGATGTCTTCGAGGAACCCGGTCTCGATCGCCCGCCCCCACAGGTTCTGGTCGATCGAATACGGGGACTTGTTCGATACGTCGATGGGCAGGCCCTTGGACTCGGCGTAGGCGATCGCCTTGTCCCGGGTCCAGGCGAAGTCGCGGGCCGGGGCGATCACCCTGAGGTGCGGTGCCAGCGCCGCCAGGCCCGCCTCGAACCGCACCTGGTCGTTGCCCTTTCCGGTGCAGCCGTGGGAGACGATGGTCGCCGAGTGCTTGAGGGCCGCGGCGGCCAGGTGCTTGACGATCAGGGGACGCGACAGGCCCGACAGCAGCGGGTACCGGTCCATGTAGAGGGCGTTGGCGCGCATCGCGGGAACGCAGTACTCGGCGGCGAACTCCTCGCGGGCGTCGATCACCTCGGCCTCGACGGCTCCACAGTCGAGCGCCCGCTGCTTGATGGCGTCCAGGTCCTCGCCGCCCTGGCCGACGTCGATGGCCACCGCGATCACCTCGCCGCCGGTCTGCTCGGCCAGGTACGGAATGGCCACGGAGGTGTCGAGTCCGCCGGAGTAGGCCAGCACTACGCGTTCAGTCATTGGATTTCCTCTTTCTTTCCCGTTTTCTTGTGGATGGTCTCGGCGTCCTTGCCAGCCCAGGACAGCAGCTTCTCGGCCAGTTCGGCCCCGGACAGTCCGTCCCGGGCCACCACCAGGATCGTGTCGTCACCGGCGATGGTGCCCACGATGTCGGCCAGACCCGAACGGTCCAGCACGCTGGCGAGAAACTGCGCGGCCCCGGGCGGGGTTCGCAAGACGGCCAGGTTTCCGGAGTGGTCGGCCCCGGTGAGCAGCTCGGTGAGTCGTCGCACCAGGCGCTCGGGCGGCTGGGTGGCCGGTCGCAGCGGGCCGTCCCCCTCGGCGAAGATCGCGTACGCGGCGGGGGCGGAGTCGGTGCCGCGCACCTTGACCGCGCCGAGCTCGTCCAGGTCGCGCGACAGGGTGGCCTGGGTGACGGTGATGCCGCTGTCCGACAGCAGCGTCACCAGTTCGGTCTGGGAGCGGACGTCGCGTCCGTCGATGAGCTCGCGGATGCGCGCGTGCCGCGCGGTCTTCGTCACGGGGGTGTTCACGTCGCCGCTCCATCCGGGAAGGTCGATTCCATGTCGGGGTTCATCAGCCACGCCAGAAGCGCCTTTTGGGCGTGCAGGCGGTTTTCGGCCTGGTCGAAGACGCGCGATCGCGGGCCGTCGATGACCTCGTCGGTGATCTCCTCGCCGCGGTGGGCGGGAAGGCAGTGCAGCACGATGGCGTGCCGGGCGGCCCGCGACAGCAGGGCCGCGTCGAGCCGGTAGTCCTCCAGATCGGACAGCCGCTGCTCGCGATCGTTCTGCCCCATGGAAACCCACGTGTCGGTGGCGACGACGTCGGCGCCGTCCACGGCGGCGGGTGCGTCGGCGGCGACGACCGCGCTGCCCCCCGACGCGGCCGCGAGCACGTTGGCGCGCTCCACGATGGCGGGATCGGGCCGGTAGCCGCTCGGCCCCGCCACCCTGACGTGGGCGCCGGCCAGCGCCCCGGCCAGCAGGTACGAGTGGGACATGTTGTTGGCGGCGTCGCCGACGTAGGCGATGGTGCGGCCCGCGACCTCGCCGAACTCCTCGGCAATCGTCAACAGGTCGGCCAGCAGCTGGCACGGGTGGTATCCGTCGGTGAGCGCGTTGACCACGGGGACGCCGGAGGCCTTGGCCAGGGCGTTGATCCGGTCGTCGCCGAAGGTGCGGATCACGATGGCGTCCACATAGCGCGACAGAACCCGCGCGGTGTCCTCAATGGTCTCGCCCCGCGACAGGTGGCTGTTCTTGGCGTCCACCACCACGGGGTTGCCGCCCAGCTCGGCGATGCCGACCTGGAACGACATCCGGGTCCGCGTGGACTCCTTCTCGAAGATCACCGCCACGGACTTCGGGCCCGCCAGGGGTTGCCGGGCGAACCTGTCGGCCTTCAGCCGCCGCGCGGACGCGATCAGGGCGAGCTGCTCGTCGCGGGTCAGGTCGTCGTCCTTCAGGAAGTGCCTCACGGTCGACCCCCAGGGGGGTAGGCCGCGTCGAGGGCGGCGGGCAGCGCGGCCAGGAAGACGTCCACCTCGTCCCGGCTCACGATCATCGGGGGCGCGAGGCGGATCACGTTGGGCCGCACGGGGTTGGCGAGGATGCCGTTGTCCTTGAGCGCGGTGAACACCTCGGGCGCCGCGTCGTCGTTCAGCACGATGCCCAGCCACAGCCCGCGTCCCCGCACCTCCGATACCAGCGGGTGGCGCAGTTCGTCGACGCCGTCGACGATCTGGGCGCCGCGTTCCACCGCGTTGGCCATCAGTTCCTGTTCGGCGATGGTGTCCAGGACGGTGAGCGCGGCGGCGGTGGCCACGGGGTTGCCGCCGAAGGTGGAACCGTGGTCCCCCTTGGCGAAGCCGTCGGCGAAGGCGCCGATGCCGACGCACGCGCCGATCGGCAGCCCGCCGCCCAGGCCCTTGGCCAGGGTCAACACGTCGGGCAGCACGCCCGCGCGCTGATGGGCGAACCAGTAGCCCGTGCGGCCGATGCCCGACTGGATCTCGTCGGCCACGAACACCGCGCCGGTGGCGTCGCAGACCTCGCGCACCCGCTTCAGGTAGCCGTCGGGCGGCGGCACCACGCCCGCCTCGCCCTGGGTGGGCTCGATGAACACCGCGGCGCATTCGTCGCCGACGGCGGCCTTCAACGCCTCGCCGTCTCCATAGGGGACGAACCTGACGTCGATGCCGAAGGGGCCGAAGGGTTCGCGGATCGCGTCCTTGCCCGTCAGGGCGAGCGCGCCGAGGCTGCGGCCGTGGAAGCCGTCGGTGGCGGCGACGAAATAGGTGCGCCCGTTGGCCTTGGCGTGGTTGATGCACAGCTTCAGCGCCGCCTCGTTGGCCTCGGTGCCGCTGTTGGCGAAGAACACCTTGGACCGCGCGCCCACCAGGGAGATGAGCCTCTCGGCCAGCTCGACCTCGGGCTCGTGCAGGAACAGGTTCGAGGTGTGCGCGATCGTCGACACCTGCGCCGTCACCGCCGCCACGTACGCGGGGTGGTTGTGGCCCAGGGCCGACACCGCGATGCCGCCGATGAAGTCCAGGTAGGACTTTCCGTCCACGTCCCACACCGTGGTGCCGTCCCCTCGGGACAGCGCCAGCGGCGGGACTCCGTAGTTGGGCATCAGGGACGCGGCGAAGCGCCGCCTCAGGTCGTCGTTGGCGCTCATGACGACACCACCATCGTGCCCACTCCTTCGGAGGTGAAGACTTCCAGCAACAGGGAATGCGGGACGCGCCCGTCGATCACGTGGGCCTGCGGCACACCGGATTCCACCGCGCGCAGGCAGGCCTCCATTTTGGGCGCCATTCCCGCCGACAGGCCGGGCAGCATGTCCCGCAGCTCGGCGACGGTCACCTGCCGCAGCAGGCTGGAGGTGTCGGGCCAGTCGGCGTACAGGCCGTCCACGTCGGTCAACACGACGAGCTTCTGGGCGCCCAGCGCCTCGGCCAGCGCCGCCGCGGCGGTGTCGGCGTTGACGTTGTGCACCACGCCGTCCAGGTCGGGGGCCACCGTGGAGATCACCGGGATGCGGCCCGCCTCGATCAGGTCGGTGACGGCGTCGGGGTTGACCTCGGCGACGTCGCCGACCTGTCCGATGTCGATGGACTTTCCGTCCACGGTGGCGGTGCGCCGCTTGGCGGTGAACAGCTGGGCGTCCTCGCCGGACATGCCGACCGCGAACGGCCCCTGCTCGTTGATCAGGCCGACCAGTTCGCGGCCCACCTGGCCGACCAGCACCATCCGCACCACGTCCATGGCCTCCGAGGTGGTGACCCGCAGGCCGCCCCGGAACTCGCTCTCGATGCCGAGCCGGTTCAGCATGGTGGAGATCTGCGGGCCGCCGCCGTGCACGACTACGGCCCGGATTCCCGCATACCGCAGGAAGACCATGTCCTTGGCGAAGGAGCGGCGCAGCGCGGGGTCGGTCATGGCGTGGCCGCCGTACTTGACGACCACGGTCTTGCCGTGGAAGCGGGCCAGCCAGGGCAGCGCCTCCACCAGGGTCTGCGCCTTGCCCAGGGCGGTGCGCACGTGCGGCGCCATGTCCTCGATCATGAGGAGTACGCCGAGTTCTCGTGCACGTAGGCGTGGGACAGGTCGTTGGTCCAGATGGTGGCGGTCTCGTCGCCCGCGTTGAGGTCCACGGTGAGGTCAACCGCCCGGCCCGTCAGGTCCACGGTGGAGCGGTCGGCGGCGGCCGCGCCTCCCTTACAGATCCACACGCCGTTGACGGCGACGTTCACCGCGTCGGGCTCGAAGGCGGCGTCGGTGGTGCCGACGGCCGCCAGGATGCGGCCCCAGTTGGGGTCGGCGCCGAACAGCGCGCACTTGACCAGGTTGTCGCGGGCGATCCGGCGCCCGACCGTCACCGCGTCGTCGACGCTGGCGGCGCCCCGCACCGTGATCGCGACGTCCTTGGTGGATCCCTCGGCGTCGCCGAGCAGCTGCCGCGCCAGGTCGTGGCACGCGGAGGTCAGCTCGGCGCCGAAGGCCTTGACGTCGGGGATCACGCCGGAGGCGCCCGAGGCCAGCAGCAGCACGGTGTCGTTGGTGGACATCGAGCCGTCGGAGTCCAGCCGGTCGAAGGTGACGCCGCAGGCGGCGCGCAGCGCCGCGGAGGCGATGGACGGCTCCAGCAGGGCGTCGGTGGTGAACACGCACAGCATGGTGGCCAGGCCGGGGGCGAGCATGCCCGCGCCCTTGCCGATGCCCCCAATGGAGTATCCGTCGCCGGATACGGTGACGTTCTTGGGTTTGGTGTCGGTGGTCATGATGGCCCGGGCCGCGTCGGGCCCGCCGTCGGCCGACAGCACGGCGGAGGCGGAGTCCACACCCGACAGGACCGCGTCCATCGGCAGCCGCTCCCCGATCAGCCCGGTGGAGCACACCGCCACGTCGATGGCGCCGATCCCCAGGGTCTCGGCGACCTTCTCGGCGGTGGCGTGGGTGTCGGCGAAGCCCTCGGGCCCGGTGCAGGCGTTGGCGCCGCCGGAGTTGAGCACCACGGCCCTGACGGTTCCCGTGGTCAGCACCTGGCGGGACCAGGTGACCGGCGCGGCCGGGAACCGGTTGGAGGTGAACACCCCCGCGGCCGTGTACTGTGGACCTTCGTTGACGACGAGCGCCAGATCCAGTGCGTCGGCCTTGATCCCGGCGGCCACGCCGGACGCCGTGAAGCCCTCGGGCCCGGTCACCGTCACGGCGCCACCCCGTCGGTGGACAGCCCGGCGGTCTCGTCGAGGCCGAGCATGAGGTTGGCGCACTGCACGACCTGTCCGGCCGCGCCCTTGCCGAGGTTGTCGATGGCGGCGGTGATGATGATCCGGTCGGCGTCGGAGTCCATCGTGGCCTGAAGGTGACAGGCGTTGGAGCCCAAGGTATCGGACGTGTGGGGCCAGTCGCCGTCGTCCAGCACGTGGACGAAGGGCTCGTCCTCGTAGGCGGCGGCCAGGGCGGCGTGCACCTCGTCGGACGACAGCCCGGGCACCGCGGGACGCACCGTCACGGTGGACAGGATGCCGCGCGGCATCGGCGCCAGCACCGGCGTGAACGACAGCGAGGTCGCCCGGGTGGCCTGCTTGATCTCGGGGACGTGCTGGTGCGCGCCCACCTTGTAGGGGCTGAGCGAGCCGGCGACCCGGCTGGCCATCAGGTGCGGCTTGGGGGACGACCCCGCCCCGCTGGTTCCCGACGCGGCCACCACCACGATGTCGGAGGGCTGGCCGAGGCCGGCGTCCAGGATCGGCGCCAGCGCCAGCGTGGTCGCCACCGCGTAGCAGCCGGTCGCCGCGACCCGCCGCGAGGCCGCGATGACCTCGCGCTGGCCGGGCAGCTCGGGCAGCCCGTAGGTCCAGGCCCCGGCGTGCGGGCCCTCGTAGTAGGCCTCCCAGGCGGAGGCGTCCACCAGCCGGTGGTCGGCGCCCAGGTCGACGATCTTGGCCCCGGACGGCAGCCGGGCCGCCAGCGCGGCGGACTGTCCATGCGGGAGGGTCAGGACGATCAGGTCGGCGTCGGCCAGCGCCTCGGGCTCGGTGGGCGCGAACGGTCGTCCGGCGAGGGATCGCAGGTGCGGGTGGACGTCGGTCACCTGGCGCCCGGCGTTGCCGTGCGCGGTCACCGCCGCGATCTCGACGTCCGGGTGCGCGGTCAACAGCCGCAGCACCTCTCCACCCGCGTAGCCGCTGGCCCCGGCCACCGCGATCCGGTATCCCACTGGGTTCACCTCAATACCTCACTGAATTTCTATACAACTGACCGTATCACAATGCATATGGCCGATCTATGGTCACCTCCGGTTCGCTTAGTGACATGAATCGCCGTACGCTGCTGCGCGGCGCCGCCATTGGCGCCGTCGCCACACCCCTCGCCATCGCCGCCGGTTCCGCGATGGCCGATTCCGCCCGCGCCGCCGACTACCAGATCGCGGGCACCGACCAGGCCGGTGCCCGGATCGTCGTCTTCAACCGCAACGACAACTGGAGCGAGAGCACCATCAAATGGAGCTGGCACTCCGGCTCCAGCGGCTGGTCCAACCTCTCCGACGTGAAGTTCCGCGCCACCGCCTCCTTCGGCACCGTGGCCATCGCCGTGGCCAGCGGCGGCAACGCCGGCATCATCCGCCAGGACAACAAGCAGGTGCTGTGGACGGGCGCGCCCGGCGGCAACCCGCACGCCATCGAGCGCATCCCCGACATCGGCGTCATCATCACCGCCAGCTCCGGCGGTTACCTCAATGTCTACGGCCCCACCGCCATCAGCAAACCCAGCACCCTGGCCCGGGTGCAGCAGGTGAGCCTGGCCGGTGCGCACGGCGTGCTGTGGGACCCGACGCTGAAGATCCTGTGGGCCTCGGCCGACAAGCAGGTGCGCGCCTACCAGGTCACCGGCAGCTACCGCGACACCCGCCTCAAGGACCTCGGCAAGAAGGTGACCCTGGCCGGCCTCGGCCACGACCTGCAGCCCGACTACTCCGACAAGAACAAGCTTCTGGTCACCGACAGCTACGGATCGTACGAATTGGACAAGACCAAGCTCACCCTCACCCAGGTGCGCAAGCAGAGCCTGATCAAGGCATTCACGCGCCACTCCTCGGGCGAGGCCCTGTGGGTCCACGGCGAGAACATCGAACCCCGCCCCTGGGCCAGTCCCACCGTCCACTTTGACGGCGGCGACAAGAAGCTGTCCGGCGCCCAGTTCTACAAGGCCCGCATCGTCACCACCGCCTTCCAGTGACCCCCGCGGCGGGGCGCCCCGAAAGGTGGACGCCCCGCCGACATTCCGTCACTCCACCATCACGATGAGCGACTGTGACGACTATCCGACACTTATCGGCCGACCAACAATCCCGTCTCGCCCTTCTCCCCCATCCGGTTCCTGCAAGATCGGTGCCAACACGCTCCACAGTGCGGTCACGGGGACCGTCGCTACACACGGAGGTTGGCACGATGCATCACCGCTGGCGCCTGACGGCCCGACTCGTCGTCGCCTCCACCACGGGGGCGATCCTGTTGCCGCTACTGGCGACCGGCCCCACCCAGGCCGCCGAGCTGCGCGACTGGAACGGCGTCAACCCGATCCACACACTGTGCAATGAGGACGCCACCACGGTCGCCTCGGAGGTCATCGCCTTCGGCGGCCACCGCCTCGGCACCGTCGAACTGCGCTACAGCAACGTCTGCCACACCGCCTGGGCCCGCCTCCACAACGACCTCGACCACCTCCCCGGCGACGCCCACGACGGCTACGCCGCCATCACCCGCGAATCCGACGGCGTCACCCTCCGCTGCTCCAGCCCCGAGGGCGCCGACACCGTCTGCTGGACCGACATGGTCGACGACGCGGGCACCCATGCCCACGCCTACGGCAACATCGACCCCTACCCCTCCTTCGGCAACGGCGAGGCCGAGGCCACCACGACTTCATTCTTACTCTCCGCACCCAGGGGCGGGCGGTCGGTGGGACCGCCCGCCCCTCCCCTATGTCGTCGCCGTCCCCTCCAGGTACCGCAGCACCGCCGCCACGCGGCGGTCGGTCTCGTCGTCGGGGGTCAGGTCCAGTTTGGAGAAGATGCTGCGGATGTGCTTGTGGACGGCGTTGTCCGAAATGTAGAGACGCTTGGCGATCGCGTTGTTGCCCAGGCCCTCGGCCATCACCGCCAGGACCTCGCGTTCGCGGGGGCTGAGCCGCTCCAGCGGGTCGTCGGCGCGCCGCTGGGCGAACAGCTGCGCCACCACCTCGGGGTCGATGGCGGTGCCGCCGCCGGCGACGCGGCGCAGCGCCGCGACGAAGGTGTCGACGCGGCCGACCCGTTCCTTCAGGAGGTAGCCGACGCGCTTGGCGCCGTCGGCCAGCAGGTCGGTGGCGAAGCTCTGCTCCACATAGGCCGACAGGACCAGGACGGCGAGGCCGGGGTGGGCGCGGCGGGCGGCGACGGCGGCGCGGATGCCCTCGTCGGTGTGGGTGGGTGGCATGCGGACGTCGACGACGGCGACATCGGGGCGATGTTCGTCGACGGCGGCGGCGAAGGGTTCGGGTCCGTCCACCGCGGCGGCCACGTCGAAGCCCTCGCCGCGCAGCACCAGGGCCAGGCCCTCGCGGAGCAGGGCGTCGTCCTCGGCGATCACGATCCGCATGGCAACTCCAGGTCGATGGTGGTGGGTCCGCCCGTGGGGCTGGTGATGGTGGTGGTGCCGTCGTGGGCGTCGACGCGGCGGCGGATGCCGACTAGGCCGCTGCCCGTCTCGGCGGCGCCGCCGCGGCCGTTGTCGGTGATGGTGACGCGGAGGCGGTCGGCGGCGCGGCGGACCGTGACCTCGATGGCGGTGGCGCGGGAATGCTTG
The DNA here is from genome assembly GCF_035643755.1 of Stackebrandtia sp. NCBI lineage: Bacteria > Bacillati > Actinomycetota > Actinomycetes > Glycomycetales > Glycomycetaceae > Stackebrandtia > Stackebrandtia sp. Next base: position 24,930 of record NZ_DASQPW010000011.1, read on the forward strand.
GCGGCGTTGGTGAGCGCCTCGGCGACGGCGAAGTAGGCGGTGGACTCGACGCTGGCGGGGCAGCGCGGGGCGACGTCCACCGTGGTGCGGCACGGGACGGGGCTGTCGGCGGCGAGGGCGGACAGGGCGCCGGTGAGGCCGCGGTTTTCCAGGACGGGCGGAAGGATGCTGCGGGCCACCGTGCGCAGCTCGGCCAGGGCGTCCTCGGCGGAGGTCTGGACGCGCTCCAGGATCGCGTCGGCCTGGGCGGGGTCGCGGTGGAGGGCCTGGCGGGCGGCGCCGACCAGGACGGCCACCCCGACCAGGCGGTTTTGGGCGCCGTCGTGCAGGGCGCGTTCGATGCGGCGCAGCTCGACGGCGTGGGCGTCGAGGGCGGCGGCGCGGGTGGCGGTGAGCCGGGCGACGCGCTCGGACAGGTCGATGTCGGGGTGGGGCGGCAGCAGGCGGATGCCCGGCAGCGCTTGGGGGGTGACGAGCCTGGGGACGACGAACAGCCACAGGGCCGCCCACAGTGGAGCGCTGGCGGCGACCAGCCAGGCACCCGTCCAGGAGCCGATGTGGACGAAACCGTTGAGGGCGTTGGATTCCACGGGCGGAACGGCCGTCCACCACAGCGGGAACGAGCCCTCGCGCAGGATGTTGACGGGGGCCTGGAGTGCCAGGGACGCCAGGATCGAACCGTAGAGGCCGTGGAGCGGGAGCCAGGCGAGGTCGCGGCGGTTGGCGGGGTCGTCGCGCAGCGCGCGCAGCACCTCGAGCGGGGCGTGGGGCAGCTCGGCGTAGGGGCTGGGGGTGTCGTGGCCGATGCGGGCCAGCCGGCGGCGCTCGAGGTCGGCGAGGCCGCGCACGGCCAGCAGCGCCGGGCGGATCAGGAGGAGCCCGACGCCGACCAGGCTGAGGGCGGCCACCCCGAGCACCAGGGCGCACGCCGCCAGCGCGGCGAGGCCGGTGCCGAGCCCCGCGGCGAGCCATTTGGTGGCCACCAGGGCATCGCGCAGCACCGTCCAGACTCGAGTGCGGGCGGTGCGGCTCATGGCGTGGTCTCGTTTCGGGTGCCGGGGAGGCGGGACCATTGGACTGTACGCGGCGGCTTCGGCGAAACGCCAGCGTGGCGGGGGAAAGTACAGCCTGCTGTACCCGCGAAAGGTAGCTGACGGCATGGGCGGCGGGGGTGGGAGTTCGTAACGTTCGCGGTGGCGGCGACGCCGACGTTAAATCCACTATCGACTCACCTGGAGTACACGATGTCCGATCCCTATCAGCTGTCCGACTCCTCGCCTCACACGGCGGCGCCGCCGCAACGCAAGCCCGGCTCCGCCGCCACCGCGGTGCTGTGGACCTTCGCGGCGATCTTCGCGGGGCTCAACGCCGCCTCGTCCGTCGCGGGCTACGACCTGATCGGTTCGGTCTTCGGCGGCATCGGGCTGGTCTTCATCATCGTGCTGGTCGTGCGGTACGTCAGGCGGAAGCGGTCGTGAACGGCGTCAAGACGCGCACGGCGACGGCGGTGCGGCTGAGCGGGGTGACCAAGGCGTATCGGGGCCAGTCCGAGGAGGCGGCGGCGTTGCGGGCGGTCGACCTGGAGGTCCCCGCGGGCGCCTTCCTGGCGGTGGTGGGGCCGTCGGGCTCGGGAAAGAGCACGCTGCTGCACTGCGCGGCGGGGCTGGACGTCCCGACCAGCGGAACCGTCCACATTGGTGATCTCGAGATCTCGGGCATGAAGGAGACGCGGCGCACCATGGTGCGCCGGGAGCGGATCGGGTTCGTGTTCCAGGCGTACAACCTGGTGCCATCGCTGACGGTCGCCGACAACATCACCCTGCCGCTGCGGTTGGCGGGGGCGGCGCCCGATCGGGAATGGTTGGGCGCCTTGGTGTCCAACATCGGGTTGGACGGCCTGTTGGGGCGGCGTCCCGCGGAGCTGTCGGGCGGGCAGCAGCAGCGCGCGGCGCTGGCTCGGGCCCTGGTGTCGCGGCCCGACGTGGTGTTCGCCGACGAGCCGACGGGGGCGCTCGACCTGCACACCGCCGCCGAGGTGCTGGATCTGTTGCGGCGCTTGGTGGATGTGTTCGGGCAGACCGTGGTGATGGTGACGCACGATCCCGCGGCGGCGGCCCGCGCGCACCGCACGGTGATCATGGCGGACGGGCGGATCGCCGAGTCGCTGACGTCGCCCACCGCTCAGGAGCTCGCCAGCCGACTGACCAGACTGGAGCAGTCATGACGCGTCTGTGGCGCCCCGCGCTTTCGATGGCGCGCGACCGTTGGGGCGGGCTGATCGCGGTGGCCTGCGCGGTCGCGGGCGGCGCGGCCATGGCCACCGCCACGGGGGTGGTGGTCGAGACGGGCGTCGCCTCCCACGCCCCCGTGCAACGCCTCGCCGCGGCCGACGTGCTGGTGTCGGGCGGCCAGTACGTGGTCCAGGACGCCGACGTCGACGTCACGCTGCCCGATCGGGTGCCCGTGGACGCGGGACTGGTGGACGAGATCGCGAAGCTGCCCGGCGTCGACCGCGCGGTGGGTGACGTGTCGTTCCCCGCGTCCATGGCCTCGAGCGATGCCCACGCGGACACCGCCGGGCACGGTTGGGGCGCGGCCGCGCTGGGCGGAAGCCTCGCCGACGGGCGGCAACCATCGGCGAAGGACGAGGTGGCGCTCGACTCGGACGCCGCGGCGACGGCGCGCGTCGGCGACGACGTCACGCTGTCCGTCAACGGCGTCGCCGGGAAGTACCGCGTGTCGGGCATTGTGGACGCGCCCGGCACGGGGCTTTACTTCGCCGACACCACCGCGCGGCACCTGGCGAAGCGGGATGCGGGCGCGGGCGAGGGAACCGTGGATCTCGTCGCCGTGCGCACCGCGCACCCCTCGGCCGTGGCCGAGCGGATCCGCGCCGCCGTGGCGGGCGCCCACCTGGTCGTCACCACGGGAGCCGAGCGCGGCGACATCGAGTCGCTGGCGGCGGGCGCGGGGCGGGGGACGCTCATCGCGATCGCCAGTTCGCTGGGCGGAACCATCGTGTTGATCGTGGGGTTCATCGTGGCCGGCGCGCTGTCGGTTTCGGTGGCGGGGCAGCGCCGCGAGCTGGCGTTGCTGCGGGCCATCGGGGCCACGCCGCGCCAGGTGCGGCGACTGATCGCCACCCAGGCGGGCGTGGTCGCGGCCGCGGCGATGCCGATCGGCATCGCGGCGGGTTACCTACTGGCGCAATGGTTCGCCGACCTCCTGGCCGCCACGGGCGAGGTGCCGTCGAACCTTCCCACCCACCTGGGCCCGCTGCCCGCCGTGGCCGCCGCCGTTCTGCTGCTCGGCGTCGTTCAGGTGGCCGCGCGGCTGGCGGCGGGCCGCACCTCGCGGATGGCCGCCACCGAGGCGGTCGCGGAGTCCAGGGTGGAGCCCCGCGATCCCGCGCCGCTGCGGGTCACCATCGGGTTCGCCCTCATGGGCCTGGCGCTGGCCAGCACGGTGGTGCCCCTGATCTCGCGCAGCGAGGCGGCGTTCATCAGCGTCGCCTCGGGAATCCTGCCCGCGATGATCGGCCTGGCCCTAGCCGCACCGTCCATTGTGCGCGCGGTGACGGGGCGCCTGAAGCGGCGGATGCGGCCGAGCGGCCGGGCGTCGACCTGGCTGGCGGTGGCCAACAGCCACGGCTACGCGCTGCGGATGGCGGGGGCGATAACGGTTCTGGCGCTGGCGGTGGGCTTCGCCATCACCCAGGTGTTCAGCCAGAGCACGCTTCGGGCGGTCGCCGACGACGACCTGGCCGAGGGCTCGCATGTGGACGTCAGCGTCTCCGCGTCCGCGCTCGGCGGCCTCACCGACGACGACGTCCGCCAGATCGGCGCGCTGACCGGAGTGAGGGCGGCGGTGCCGACGATCGCCACCAGCGCGGTGTGGCCGTACCGCGAGGACGGCAAGCGCCGCGCCGACGCGGTTCCCATGCTGGCCTTGGGTTCGGGCGCCGCGTCGGTGATCGACGCCGACGTCGCCTCCGGGGACATGTCCCGCCTTCGCGGCGACACCGTCGCGGTGGACGCCGCCACGGCGTGGACCGAGGACCTGAGCGTCGGCGATCACCTGGATCTCTTCCTGGCCAACGGCGCCAGGGTGTCGCCGACCATCGTGGCGACCTATCGTCGCGGCTTCG
>NZ_DASQPW010000012.1:0-11075 GCF_035643755.1 Stackebrandtia sp.
GGCCGACCTGCCGCCGCCCCACGGCCAGGGCCGCGCCGCGGCCCCGCGCGTACTCCGCGGCGGAGGCGTCCCGCCAGCGATACGGGTACACCGCCCCGCCGCGCTCCACCACGACGGACACCGCCGTGGTGAACGACAGGACATCGACGATGACCGTGGCGCCACCCGAGTGGCCCAATACCTCGGCTTCGCTTGGCCCCCAGCCGAAGCGCACGCCGTACCCGGCCTGCGAGAGGACCCGGCTCACCCGTCGTCACGACACAGGCAGAACGGGTGCCCCGCGGGGTCCAGCAGCACCCGAACGTTGTCCTGCGGCTGGAACCGCGCCACGGTGGCGCCCAGCGCCACCGCCTCGTCGACGGCCTCGTCCAGGTCGCCGACCTGGAAGTCGAAGTGGATCATGGCGCGCTGCTGGCCCTCGGCGGGCGGCCACACCGGCGGCCGGTACCCCTCGGCGTGTTGGAACACGAAGAACGGGCCCCGCGGAGACGCCGCGACGATGGACGTTCCCGGCTCCTCGTGCCCGATATGCCAGTCGAGCAGCGCGGCGTAGAACCTCGCCAGCGCCGCGGGATCGGGTGCCTCGATCGCCGTTCCCCACCACATGCCCTCGCCACGCGATTTCATCGGTTTCCTTCCTGTTCAGCGCGATATCGCCGTCAGACTACGGTCCGCGACCGACATCGATGGCAAAAATGACACCTGTCAGAACTTTCTTACATGTGCTATGTTTGCTCGCGAGGAGGTGAGTGGTGACCAGTGAGGAGTTGCTGGGCGTCCTGGCGGCGTTCGGCCACGCGCAACGGTTGCGAATCATCGCCGAGCTGGCCTCCGGCCGGGTCCACGTCAGCGAGCTGGCGCGGCGCCTGGGCCTGTCGCGTCCGCTGCTGTACATGCACCTGGAAAAACTCGAGAGGGCCGGGATAGTCACCGGCCAGCTGGAACTGTCGGACGACGGCAAGGCGATGAAGTACATATCGCTGGAACCGTTCGCCCTCAACCTGACCGTCGACACCGTGCGCGAGGCCCTCGCGCAGGACGAAACCCACGAACCCGACTGACAAGGAGCACACCATGACGATCAATGGCGGGGTCATAGCGATCGCCATCGTCCTGATCGTGTTGGGCTGCATCACCCTCGGCGTCGTCTCGTACTTCAAGACGCAGCGGCACCGGGCCGACGCGGTGGCCATGGCCAGCTACCGCAAGCTCGCCGAGGAAGCGGTATCCAACCAGGACAAGCTGCGCGACGAGCTGGTGCATGTGAGGGAGCGGCTGGCGGCGGTGGAGACGCTGCTGCGGAGCGTCGAATGAGACCCCGCGTGGACCGCCCCGCCTACCGCCGCAACCCGCTGCGGATGATCGCGGCGCGCGACACCTGGAAGGCCGCGGCGTACCTGGTCACCTACGTTCCCGTCGGTCTCGGACTGTTCGGGATCGTGGTGGCGCTGATGGTGGTCGGCTGGGCGCTGAGCGCGATCTGGCTCGGCCTGCCCATTGTGGTCGGTTCCGCGGTGTTCCTGCGTGGCTGCGCCACCGTGGAACGCCTGCGGGCCTGGCCGCTGATCGGCGATGTCGCCACCAACTACCGCGAGCCCGGCGACGCGGGGGTGTTCACCCAGATCAAGACCCGCTGGACCGACCCGTCCACCATCCGTAACCTCGCCTACTTCCTGCTGTACCCGTTCCTGGTGTGGTTTGACGCCGCCGCCTTCGCCATTTTCGCCGCGTGCCTGGGCATGATGACCCTGCCCGCCTGGTACTGGGCGATTCCCGCCGCCGACGGCAGCGGGTACGGCGTCTTCCTCGGCTTCCCCGAGCCCGGACCCGGCGGCTTCGGCGTGTGGATCGGCGACCTGCCGTCCGCGCTCGGCGCCACCCTGGCCTTCCTCATCCTGGCGGTCGCCGCCAGCTACCTGGTGGTGTGGGCCGCGCGCGTCCACCTCGCCGTGGTGCGCTCGCTGCTGGGCGAGTACACCGATCCCCTGGCCGAGGCGAAACGCGTCCTCGCCGAACCCGGGCCCCTGTCGGCCTAGAACCCACCGATCACGGCGCCGGTGTCACCCGGCGGTGGCACCGTGCACCCAAAAAGTCACTCTAGAATGGACAGTCTAATGTCAACCCCTGCGGCACCCCGCCGTGCCCTCACCGTCCGCGTCGCCCGATGGAGCGCCACCCATCCCTGGAAGTCCATCGTCGTGTGGCTGCTGTTCGTCGTCGCCGCCGTCACCGTCGGCAACATCGTCGGCCCCGCACAGGTCGACGACTCGGTCTTCTGGATCGGCGAGGCCGGACACGCCGAGTCGATCGCCGCCGACGGCCACGTGCAACGCACGGCCGTCGAGAAGTTCCTCATCACCGCCAAGCACGGCGACCTCGACGCCGCGGCCGCCCGCCGCGCCGCCGCCGACCTCGAAGACACCATGTCCCCGCTGCGCGAGGTCAAGGACGTGTCGGGGCCGAGGCTGTCGCACGACGGCTCGACCATGCTGGTGCGCGTCACCATGACCACCGCCCGAACCGAAGGGCGCGAACACATCCAGCCCATCCGGGACGCGGCCAAACACGTCAAGGCCGACCACCCGGACCTGCGCATCGACGAAACCGGCGACGCCTCGACATCCACCGAGGTGGACGACGCGCTGAGCCACGACCTCGGACGATCCGAGATGATCACCCTGCCGATCACGCTGCTGATCCTGTTCCTGGTGTTCGGTTCCCTGATCGCGGCGGGAATCCCCATCCTGCTGGCGCTGTCGTCGATCTTCACCTCGATCGGCCTGTACACCCTGATGTCCTACCTGGTCCCCGACGCGGGCGGCGCCGTCACCAGCATCATCCTGATGATGGGCATGGCCTTCGGCGTCGACTACTCGCTGTTCTACCTGAAGCGCGTCCGCGAGGAACGCGAACGCTCGGGCGGCACCGTCTCGCCCGCCGCGTCGGTGGAGATCGCCGCGGCCACCTCCGGCCACGCCATCGTGGTGTCGGGCATCGCGGTCATCGTGTCCCTGACGGGGCTGTACCTCGCCTCCGACGTGATCTTCGCGTCCATCGCCACCGGATCGATCCTGGTGGTCGCGGTGGCGATGCTCAGCTCGCTCACCGTGCTACCCGCGCTGCTGTCCACACTGGGCACCCGCGTGGACGGCCGCCGCGGCCGCCGTCGCGCCGCCCGCCCCGCGCCCCCGACGGGCGGTCGCGTGTGGTCGGTGCTGTTGCGCCCCGCGACCCGGCGTCCACTGGTGACGCTGCTGGTCGCGGCGATCGCGATGCTCGCGCTGGCCCTGCCCGCCTTCGGAATGAAGCTCAGCGTCGAGGGCAAGGAGACCTTCCCCCGCGACATTCCCGCCGTCGCCAGCTACGACCACATGGTGAAGCTGTTCCCCAGCGAGGGACCGTCCCATATGGTGGTCGCCAAGGTGGACGCCGCGCACGTCAAGGACCTGAGGTCCGAGGTGTCCGCCCTGGTGAAACGGGCGCGCCACGACGCGCTGTTCGACATCCCCGCCACCGCCGCCGTCCGCACCTCCGCGGACGGACGCACCATCGCCGCCGAGCTCCCCACCCACTACGGCTCCAACACCAGGCAGGCCGAGGCCGGCCTGAGACAGTTGCGCACCAAGCTGATCCCCGACACCATCGGCAGGGTCGGCGGCGTCGAATACGCGGTCACCGGCGAACCCGCCCAGTCGGTGGACTACTCACGGCACCAGGCGGAGCATCTGCCGCTGGTGCTCGGCTTCGTCCTGCTGGCCACGTTCGTCATGATGGTGGTGGCGTTCCGCTCCGTGGTGATCGGACTGATCGGGCTGGGCCTCAACCTGCTGTCGGCGTTCGCCGCGTGGGGCGCGCTCACCCTGGTCTTCCAGGGCACCTGGGCCGAGAACCTGCTGGGCTTCACGTCCACGGGCTTCATCGGTTCGCGCACCCCGCTGATGATCTTCGCGATCCTCTTCGGACTGTCGGTGGATTACCAGATCTTCGTGGTGAGCCGCATCCGCGAGGCCGCGCTGCGCGGCGTACCGACCCGCCAGGCCGTGGTGGACGGCATCGCCAGCTCGGCGCGAGTGGTCACCAGCGCCGCGATCATCATGGTGTCGGTGTTCGTCAGCTTCATGCTGATCGGACGCATCGAGATGAAGCAGCTCGGTTTCGGGCTCACCCTGGCGGTGATCCTGGACGCCGTCGTGGTGCGGATCATGATCCTGCCCGCCATCTTGACGCTGCTGGGCCGCGCCAGCTGGTGGCCGTCGCGGCTCGACCGCCGAACGCCGCGCGCCGGGGCCGTCGCCGGGCAGGTCGGCGAACCGCACCGCGAGACCGTCGCGCATCGGTTACCTTTTCCCGTCGGGTTCCGTCATGGGCGATGACGGAACCCGACGAGGGAAGGCGACACCATGACCGATCCGCACGACGCCCTGGCCGAGACGTTCGCCGCGCAGCGCACCCGCCTGGAGGCCGTGGCCTTTCGCATGCTCGGGTCGCGGGCCGACGCCGAGGACGCCGTCCAGGAGGCGTGGCTGCGGCTGGACCGCACCGACGCCGCCGCGATCGACAGTATCGCGGCCTGGCTGACCACCGTGGTGGGCCGCATCTGCCTGGACATGCTGCGTTCCCGCAGGTCGCACGCGGAGACCTCGTACGGCGACGAGGTTCCCGAACTCGTCGTCACCGACGACGTCGCCGCGCCCGAGGAGAACTCCCTGCTCGCCGAGTCGGTGGGCCTGGCGATGCTCGTGGTGCTGGAGACCCTCAACCCGGCCGAGCGGCTGGCGTTCGTGCTGCACGACATGTTCGCGGTGCCGTTCGCCGAGATCGGCCCGATCGTGGGCAAGTCCACCGACGCGGCCAAGATGCTGGCCAGCCGCGCCCGCCGCAAGGTGCGGGGGCACCGCGACACCGAGTCGCCGCGAGGCAACCGCGAGGTGGTGGACGCGTTCCTGGCGGCGGCGCGCGGCGGCGACTTCGAGGCGCTGGTGGCGCTGCTCGACCCCGACGTCGCGGTGAGTTCCCACAACGCGCGCGGCACGGTGACCCGAAGCGGGGCCGCCCAGGTGGCGCGGCAGATCATGCGCGGCGCCCGCGCCGTCGGCGCGACCCGCCCCGTGCTGGTCAACGGGGAACCCGGGGTCGTGGCGTGGCGCGCCAACGGTGGGCTGCTGGGCATCGTGGCGTGCACCGTCGTCGACGGCCGCATCACCGCGATGGTGACGGTCAGCGACCCGAAACGCCTGGCGGGCATGGATCTGCCCGAGGCGCCCGCGTAGCCGCGATCGTTTGTTACGTCCCGGACGCCGGTTTCGTCAAGAGGGTGAACCTCAACCTCGAAGGACGACAATCATGAACATCGCACTGTGGATCGACGCGGGCCTGCTCGCCCTGGTCTTCGCCTTCGCGGGCGTCAACAAGCTCGCCATCCCGCACCAAAAGCTCGCCAAGGCGCCCGGCGGCGGCTGGGTCCTGGACTTCAGCCCCGCCTTCGTCAAGGCGCTCGGCGCCGTCGAGATCGTCGGGGCCGTCGGCGTCGTGGTACCCAGGCTGGTCGGCATCGCGCCGATCCTGGTTCCCTTGGCCGCCACGGGGCTCGGCGCGATCATGATCGGCGCCGCGATCGTGGAACTGCGGCGCGGCGAGCGCGCGCACGCCCTGTTGAACGTGTTCTACCTCGCTCTGACCGTCTTCCTCGCGGTCGGGCGATTCGCCGTCGCACCGTGACGCGGCTACCCGATCGTGACGGCGTCACCCAGCCGCAACGTTCCACCACCGCGTACGGTCGCGTAGGCGCCGACGCAGGGCTGGGCGCCCATCCCGTCCAGCGGCGTGACGCGATTGTGCGTCGCCGCCACGCGCAGCGCCTGCGTGTCGCGCGGCAGCTCGCCGTGGGCCAGGGTGGGCACCGCGCAGCGCGGCGTCAGGGCGATGACCTCCAGCACCACGTCGTCGCCGAGGCGCAGTCGCGTTCCCGGCCAGTCGTTCTCGGCGAAGCCGGGCAGGTCGGCGTCGATGACGATGTTGGGGCGGTAGCGATCGACGGCCACGTCGCCGTCGGGGCCGAGCTCGCCGATGTGGGCGATCGTGGACGACGTCACCAGGTGAATCGGGGCGAAGTCGACGAAGGACGGCTCGGGGGAACCCGATCCGACATGCCCGATCACCATGTCCACCTCGGCGTTGATGCCCTCCGCCAGGACCTGATCGGGGTCGGCGCGTTCGAAGCTCGCCTTGTCCGGGACCTGGTCGGTCAGGCGCACCCGCCGCCCCAGGAATGCCGACAGGTGGTCGTCGGCGTCGGGGTCGCCGCCGCGGATCACGGTGCCGTCGGGCAGGCCGATGCGCACGCCGTCGCCGTCGACGGTGGCCCTCGCCCGCAACAGATCGCGCCACAGGCGGGGCTGTTTCGCGCTGGCCACCATGCCCGTCTCCACATTGATCAGGGCCCAGTCGCGGTCGCGCTCGAGGCCGCCCGGGGTGATCACGGCGCGGTCGATCCGCTCCCCGAGCATCGACTTCACCGGGTGCCTGCGCAGCTGGCCGACGCTGCCGATCGGGGTCACGGATCGAGACATGCGGTGAAGCCTAGGCCCGCCCCGCCGTGGGCTCCCCGCGGTCGGCGTGGCGACACCGACCGCGGGGGACGGCGCTACCCCTGGTTGAGCTGCGCGACATGGGAGGCGGTCAGGCGCAGCCGGGCGGCGGCGACGTTCTCCTCCAGGTGCGCCAGCGACTTGGTGCCGGGGATCGGCACCACCGCTCGCGAGCGGTGCAGCTGCCATGCCAGCGCCACCTGCGAGGCGGTGGCGTCCAGCTCCTTGGCGATCGCGGCGACCGGTCCCTCGGCGTCGGCCTGGGCGCCGTTGCTCAACGGCAGCCACGGGATGAACGCGATGTGGTGCCGGGTGCAGTAGTCCAGCACGTCCTCGTGCTTGCGATTGTCCAGATTGAACAGGTTCTGGACGCTGGCGATCGGCGCCAGCCGCCGCGCCTCGGCCAGGGTGGCCACATCCACCTCGGACAGTCCGATGTGGCGCACCTTGCCCTCGGCCACCAGGTCGGTGAGCGTGCCGATCTGGTCGGCGAACGGCACCTGCGGGTCGACGCGGTGCAGCTGGAGCAGGTCGATGCGCTCCACCCGCAGCCGGCGCAGGGACAGCGCGACCTGCTGGCGGAGGTATTCGGGGCGCCCCAAGGGAACCCAGCGACCCTGGCCGGGGCGGCAGTGGCCCACCTTGGTGCCGATCACGAGGTCGTCGGGGTACGGGTGAAGCGCGTCGGCCAGCGCCTCCTCGTTGGCGCCCAGACCATAGGCGTCGGCGGTGTCGATGAAGGTGACGCCGAGCGAGACGGCGCGGCGGGCCACGGCGCGGGCGTTGGCGAGCACGGCGGGGGTGTTGGCCTCCCAGCCGCTGGTCAGGCGCATGGCGCCGAAGCCGAGGCGGCCGATCGGCAGATCGCCGCCCAGAAGGAAGGTGTCGGTTTGTTGTGTCACGCCGACCAGCCTGCGATCCGTCCCCAACGGGAACAAGGATTTAGCATGAGCTAAATCGACCCCCGGGGGTGGACGTGTTCGAGTTGGAGTTCTCGCCGCAGGACGTGGCTATGACCCGCTTCGCCTTCTCCCCGCTGTGGGAGGTGATCGCGAGCGTGCGGGTATTGAAGAACCCCAAGGAGAACCCGCTGCACCGCCCGTGGGCGGAATGGGTGCGCCCCCGCGTCGGCGACACCGACTTCTCGCTGCTGTCGGACCTGGTGCCGGTGCCCACCCGGATGATCCCCGCGTTCGTGGCGCCGCCGCCCCGGGTGACCGCGCCCGACCTGGCCACCGAGCTCGCCGCGCTGCGCTCGGTGCCGCCCGCCACCGTGCGCCACGACCTCGAGCGGATGTCCGAGACCCGAACCGCGCGCCTCGAGGCGCTGTACGACAGGCCCCGCGACGGCCTGGCCGAGCTGGCCGACACCATCGAGGCGTACTGGGAGCTCACCATGGCGCCGCACTGGCCCCGGATGCGCACCCTGTGCGAGGCCGACGTGATGTACCGCTCGCGGCAACTGGCCACCGGCGGCGCCGAGCTGCTGTTCAACGATCTCCATTCCTCGATGTCGTGGCGGGGCGGGAGGCTCTTCATCGACAAGCGCTACCGCCGCGGCCGCGACACCCTGCGCGGCACCGGTCTGCTGCTGACGCCGTCGGTGTTCGTCCCGCGGCTGTTCTCGGTGACCACGGGGGACTGGCAGGCCACCCTGCGCTATCCGCCCCGCGGCATCGCCACGCTGTGGGCGCGCGCCGGGGAGTCGGCGTCCGAGGCCATGGCGGCGGTGCTGGGACGCACCCGCGCCGACCTTTTGGCGCGCCTGTCCCAACCGGCGTCCACCGGCGAACTCGCTCGCGAACTGGGCATCAGCGCCGGCGGCGTGTCCCAACACCTGGGCGTGCTGCGCGCCGCCGGGCTCGTGCGGCCCCACCGTTCGGGCCGCTACGTGCTTTACGCGCGCACCGTGCGCGCCGAGAACCTCCTGGCAACCCGATAGCCTTGCGCGGCATGATCACCTGCACGTTTCGCGGCATCGACGTGGTCGACGGCACCGGCGCGCCCCGGTACCGGGCCGACGTGACCGTGGCCGACGGACACGTCGCCCGCATCGACACCGTGCCGGGCCGCCACGTGCCGGGCGCGCGGGTGATCGACGGGGGCGGGCTGGTGCTGGCGCCCGGCTTCATCGACATGCACGCCCACTCCGACCTGGCCCTGGTCGCCGATCCCGTCCACCTGGCGAAGGTGTCGCAGGGTTGCACCACGGAGGTGGTGGGGCAGGACGGCCTCAGCTACGCGCCGTGCGACGACGCCACCCTGGCGGCGCTGCGCGAACAACTGGCCGCCTGGAACGGATCGGGCGACATCACGTGGCGGACGGTGGGGGAGTACCTCGACCGGATCGACGCCGGGTGCGCCGTCAACGCCGCCTACCTGGTGCCGCACGGAACGGTGCGGTTGAACGTCCTGGGATATGACGACCGTCCACCCACGACCGACGAGCTGGGCCGCATGAGGCGCCTCGTCGCGGAGGGGTTGGACTCCGGGGCCGTCGGCCTGTCGGCGGGCCTGAGCTACGTGCCCGGCATGTACGCCGCCACCGACGAACTCGTCGAACTGTGCACCGTGGTCGGGCGGGCCGGGGGCTACTTCGCGCCGCATCAGCGCAGCTACGGCGCGGGCGCCCTGGAGGGATACGCCGAGATGATTTCCATTGGGCGCCAAGCCGACTGCCCGGTCCACCTGACCCACGCCACCATGAACTTCTCGGTCAACGCCCATCGCGCCGGCGAGCTGCTCGACCTGATCGACGCGGCGTCGCACGTGGACGTCACGCTGGACACCTACCCGTATCTGCCGGGAGCCACCTCGCTGTCGGCGCTGTTGCCCAGCTGGAGCCTCGAGGGCAGCCTGGACGCCTGCGCCCGCAGGCTGCACGACCCCATCGACCGCGCCAAGATCCGCCACGAGCTCGACCTCACCGGAAGCGATGGCGCGCACGGGGTCGCGGTGCAATGGGAGCTGATCGAGATCAGCGGGGTGGCGCGCGAGCACAACCGACACCTGGTGGGGCGCACGATCGCGGACGCGGCGGGCGACATCCCGCCGTCGACGTTCTACCTGGATCTGTTGCTGGACGAGAACTTCGCGACGTCGTGTCTGATGCACGTCGGCAACGAGGAGAACCTGCGCGCCATCATGGTCCACCGCCACCACATGGGCGGCAGCGACGGGCTGCTGCACGGCGACCGCCCGCACCCCCGGGCCTGGGGCACGTTCCCGCGCTACCTGGCGCGCTACGTCCGCGACCTCGAGCTGTTGTCGCTGGAGGAGTGCGTGGCGCATCTGACCGGGCGCCCCGCCGCGCGGCTCGGCCTGCGGGACAGGGGAATCCTCGCCGAGGGCGCCGTCGCCGACCTGGTCGCCTTCGATCCCGACACCGTGGCCGACACCGCGACCTTCGCCGAACCCCGCAGGCAACCCGCGGGCATTCCGTACGTGCTGGTCAACGGCGCCTTCGCCATGGACTCCGGACGCCGGACCGATGCCCTGGCGGGCAGGTCGATCCGGCGTTCGTCCGCGCGACGCGGCTTATGCCCTGGCCAGCTCCTTGGCGCACTCGGTGGCCCTGGAGTGGGTGCCGTCGTAGATGTCCTTGAACTGGGCCAGGTCCGGCACCACCAGCGACAGCGCCATCTCGGTGTGCAGGAACTCCAGGCCGTCCTCGGCTCCGAGGAAGCGGAAGAAGCTGCGCAGCAACGGTTCCTGGTGGTCGTCGCCCTGTCTGGGCGTGCCCGGGGCGTAGGAGCCGCCGCGGGAGGTGACCACCACGATCTTCTTGCCGGTCAACGGGCCGTTGCCGTCGGGGCCGGTGCGGAAGCGCGGCACGCCGATGTGGTCCAGGTAGGACTTCAGCGTGGTGGGGATCGTGAAGTTGTACATCGGGGCGCCCAACACGAGGACGTCGGCGTCCAGCACCTGGTCCCCGATGGCCTTGGAGACCGCGTACGCCTCGGCCTGTCGCGGGTTGTGCTCGGCCGGGTCGGTCTGGTGGGAGTAGTAGGTGAGCGCGTCCATGTGGGGAGCCGGGTCGACGTTGAGGTCGCGGTAGGCGTACGTGCCGTCCGGGTTGGCGGCCTTCCAGGCGTCGGCGAAGGTCGCGGTGACCTTGCGGGTGTGGGAGTTGCCGCCGTTGAGGCTGGAGTCGAGGTGCAGCAGGGTGGACATGACTTCCTTCCGTTAGGACCGGTTCGGACGTTACGGTAGCAGATATTCTGCACTCAGACAATCTTGGTCGAGAACTTATGGCGACGGACGACATTCGAGTACCATTGCCCCATGTCAACCGATGCGGGATCGTTCCCCACCTGCCCCGCCACGCCCAGCCTCCACACCGACGTGGCCTGGCTGCTGCATCGAGCCGCCCAGCGTATGAAGGGTTCGTGGGACACCATCGCGCGGCAACACGGGCTGCGTGATCTGCGCGACTGGATCGTGCTGACCGCGATCGGCGAGGGGGTCAAGCGCACCCAGTTGGCGATC
>NZ_DASQPW010000013.1:0-22010 GCF_035643755.1 Stackebrandtia sp.
AACCCACCTTCCGCCCCATCTCCGCGATCTCGCCCGCCTCCCCGCCCGTCGTCCTGACCACCGTGGGCCGCGAGCGTCCCGAACTCGCCAAGGCGATCCCCGAATTCCGCCTGGCCGCCGAGAAGGCGGGCGCCGACCTCACGGTCATCGACGTCCCCGACGGCCACCACGGCTTCGACGCCATGGACCACACCGACCAATCCCGCGCCGCCGTCGTCGCGGCGATGGACGCGGTCTCGGACTTCCTGGCCTCTTGACGGTCACCGCGGCGAGGCAGCGTCGTCCTTTCGCGACAGAATGAAGGCGGTGGCCACCGCCAGCGCCCCGCGAAGGCCATCCAGCTCAACAGGAGTCGGCGCAGCGTCGGTCGCGGGACCCGGCGTCACGCTGGCCCAGGTGGTGGATTGCGGTCGCCCGTCGGCGTCCACCACGTGCTCGCGGGACACCAGATTCACCTGGGGGCGGCGTTGAACGCCAGCTGGCCGCGCAGCGACCAGACACAGCTGGGCGAAGCTCAGCAGCCCGAACGCGGCGGCGACGGGAATGCTTGCCCCGGCGGCGAACCGCGCCAGGTCGGCGGCGATCATCACGGGCCGCTTCGGGCGGAACTCCACGTAGGAGCCCAGCGGCAGGGAGGCGAGGACCGTCACCACCGAGGCGACGCCCGCCAGGACCGCGACCTCGAGCGTGGAGGCGCCCACCACCACGACCGCCACCACGGGCATGGCGACGTTGCCGACGGCGGAACCCACCTGGCTGACGGTCAGGCCGAGCCACAGGCGGTTGAAGTCGGGATGGCGGCGGAGGGTGAGCGGGGTGGTCACTGCGCACGACGGTACGGGTGCGTGTCAACTCGGGCGACGCGTTCAGCTCAGGTGAAGCAGGAACCCGATCGCGGGGCGGCCGTTGAGTTCCATGCGTTCGGTCTCCGTGAAGCCGTTGCGCTCCAAGACCTTCCGTGAGGCCACGTTGTCCACGGTGATCTTGGCGCGTAGCCGCTGCAGGCCGTAGTCTCGGCGGGCCAGCTGGCGCACCTCGGCCACGGCGTTCGTGGCCAACCCGTGGCCGCTGGCCTCCTCGCCGATCCGATATCCCAGCTCCGCCTCGCCACCGGCGATGTCGACCAGGTTGACGCGTCCCACGATGGCGCCCAGGTCGTCGACGAGCACGTGAAATCGGCACGCGCCCGTGTCCTGTTCGGCAAGGCGTTCGGCGTGGAGGGCGTCGAACCGGGTGAAGAAATCGTCGCCGCGGTCAGGAATCGACTTGGCGAAGAAGGCACGGTTGACACGCTCGAAGGTCAGCAGGGAGGCGGCATGATCGAGCCGCAGTGGTTCAAGTGTCGGCACGCGGACAATGTACGGGTTGACGGCGCGCGCGTCAGGTGAAATTCGCGCATTGGCCGCTTGCGTAAACTGCGCGGTAATCGGCAATCGAGAGGGAGCAGATCGTGGCCGCGGCCGAGAAGAATCGCATCACCTTCGGGAAGTTTCACAACGTCGACATGCGAGTGGCGCGGGTGGTGTCGGCGCGCCTCGTGGAGGACCTGGACGCCCCGTGCCGCGTGGTGGAGCTGGATCTGGGCGAGTTGGGGCGTCGCACCTCCGTGGGGCAGTACGCGTTGGTGGACGAGGGGGAGCTGGTGGGCCGCAACATCGTGGTGTGCGCGAACCTGGCGCCGCGCGAGATGGGGCCGTACGTCTCGGAGGTGCTGATGTTGGGGGCGCCGCATCCCGACAGCCCCGAGGGGCAGTCGCAGGCGACCCCGTTGTTCGTCGGGGACAAGGCGACGCCGGGCGACCTGATCTACTAGCGCTCAGGACTTCTGGCGCAGATTGACGTATCGATGGTGGTCGGTGAAGCCGAGGCCGCGGTACAGCGCCAGCGCGGGCGCGTTGTCCGATTCGACCTGGACGCAGGCGCGCGTGGCGTCGTCGGTGGCGGCGGCCCAGGTGGCCAGGCCCGCGATCAGTTGGCGGGCCAGGCCCTGGCGGCGGGCCGACGGCGCGACCTCGAGGAGCGACATGACCACGACGTCGTCCGCCACGGCGCCGCGTCCCGTGGCGACCAGGTGTCCATCGTGGTGGATGGTGGCGAAGGCTCGGTCGTCTCCCGAGCCCAGCACCGACAGCGCCGCCTCGGGTAGGTCGCCCTTGTTGGCGGCGGCGACCTCCAGCCACTCGGGCGAGGGACGGGAATCGATCCTGACCGAGAACGCGTTGCCGCGCAAGGAATCCACGTCGGCGGTCATCACCTCGACAGTGTGGGTGGCGTACCAGCCGCGCCGCTCGAGGTCGGTGGCGAGCCGCTTCGCCAGCGGCAGTGGGACGGCGAAACCGCTCGGCAGGCCTTGGGCGCCATACCATTCCGCGACCTCGCCCAGGGCCGCGTCGAGGTCGACGCCCGGGTCGCCGAGCGCCAGCACCGTGTTGGCGCGGTTGGTCCAGCCGGCGGTGGCGCGCAGCAGCCAGGCGCCGAGCCGGCGGGTGTGGCGGGCGGGCCAGGTGGCCGCGCAGGCGCGTTCCAGGGCCGCGATCGCGCGATAGGACGTCGGCTTCGCCGGGATGGTCTTGGCGGCGACGATCTCGGACGACGGGATGGTCACCACCTCGCCGTTGTCGCGCCGCACCGTCAGGGCGCCCGCGTCGGTGGCGCGCAGTTCGCCGAGCACGTCGGTGAGGCGAGCGCGGCCGTCCGCCTGGCCGACCGTCCGCCGCACCACCACCCGATCGCCGATCCTCACGCCGACCATTGTGGCGTTGCGGCCCGGGTCACATCGCGGCGCGCCGCATCGCGGACCGAGGCTGTCCTCGATGGCGGGCACGATGGGCGTCGCCAGCCGATCCGAAAGGAACCGATCATGACGACCGCCGTCTCGCACATCCCCGAGGGATACACCACCGTCACCCCCTGGGTCATCTCCCGCGACACCCGCGCGCTCTTCGCGTTCATCGCCGAGGCGTTCGGCGGCGACTCCGAGACGATCATGGCCGACGAGGGCGGCCGGGTCGAGCACGCCGAGATCCGCATCGGCGACGCCATCGTCATGGCCTTCGACGCCCCCGACTCCTGGCCCGCCACCCCGGCGTTCCTGAGGCTGTACGTGCCCGACGCCCGGGCGACCTTCGCCAGGGCGATCGCCGCGGGCGCCGCCCCGATCACCGAACCCACCGCGCTGTTCTTCGGCGAGATCGTGTCCCGGGTGCGCGACCCGCTGGGCAACCTGTACTGGATCCACCAGCGCACGGAGAATCTCAGCATCGAGGAGATGCGGCGGCGCGCCGCGCTACCCGAGTACGTCGCGGCGATGGAATACGTGCAGTCGGCGAGGTTCTTCGGCTAGGACTCCACCAGCGCCTTGATCCTCGCGGCCCCGCCGGCGGCCAGCCAATCATCCAGGGTCGACAGTCCCGGGTGGATCGCGCGGATCGCGGGAATGTCGGCGTGCCAGGCGTCCCCGCCGGTCCACGACCGCGACACCCTGCCGAGGCTGGGGTTGCGCGCGCTGGCCTCGTCCGCGTCGACCTGCTGGTACCGCAGGTTCAGGCCCGTGGCGCGGTTGATCGACTCGATCGCCGCGGTCGGGGTCGGGTCGTCGCCCGCCAGCTCGAGGGTCTGCCCGTCGAAGCGATCGGGGTCGGCGAAGGCGATCGCGGCGATCTTGCCGATGTCGGTCACGGCGATGACCTGCATGCGGCGGTCGGGGGCGAACAGGTGGTGGTGCACGCCGTCGCGAATGCCGTCCAGCGGGCTGTTGCGGACCAGATAGTTCTCCATGAACCGCACGGGACGCAGCAGCGTGTGCCGCATTCCGCTGGCGGTCACCAGTTTCTCGATGTCGAACTTGCCGCTGAAGGCCGCGATCTCCGCGCCGCGGATCGAGCCCACGCCCGTGAAGACGAAATGCTCCACGCGGGACGCGCGGGCCGCCTCGACCAGGGCGGCGCCGCGCGCCACCTCCAGCGCGACATTCCAGCCGTTCGGTCCCGTGGCCGCGGGCGGCACCGCGAAGACCCCGTGGGCCCCCGCGGTCGCCGCGGCGAGCGAGGACGGTTCGTCGAAGTCCCCGACGACCAGCTCGGCGCCCGCCGCGGCCAGGGCGCGGGCGGCGTCCGCGCGGGGGTCGCGCACCAGCGCGCGGACCCTCCAACCGTCGGCCAGCAGATACTCGGCCGCCGCGCCGCCCTGCTTGCCCGTGGCCCCCGTGACCAGAATCGTTTTGTCTCTTGTCGACATTTCGCGTCCCTCTCGATCGGTTAGAATCGGGCCACTCGACCCGGATAGCCACGTTAGGGCGGCACCGACCCGCCAACCAGCTTGGAAAAGAGCGGACGTAACGAAATGTCAACATCGCCGGCCATCGACGTCCCGATCGCCGCGGGCCTCACCCGCGCCGACGCCCGCCGCAACCGCGCCCTGGTATTGCGCGCCGCCCAGCGCGCCTTCGCCGAGGTGGGAACCTCGGTGTCGCTGGGGGAGATCGCGCGGCGCGCGGGAGTGGGCGCGGGCACCGTCTATCGGCACTTCCCCACCAAGTCGGAGCTGCTGGAGGCCGTGCTGCACCAACGCATCGAGGCGCTCACCGCCCGGGCCAACGCGCTGCGCGCCGCGGCCGACAGCGGCGAGGCGTTCTTCGGCTTCTGCGTCGAGGGGGTGCTGTCCACCGCCCGCAACCTGGCGCTGTGCGCGGTCTTCGAGACGGGCGACGGCTGGCCGAAGGCGGCCCTGGTGGCCGCGGGCCGCCGCTTCCGCGAGGCCGTCGACCACCTGCTGCGCGCCGCCCAGCGCGACGGAGCCGTCCGCGCCGACGTCGAGCTGGACGACGTCATGGCGATCTACAACGGATGCGTTGCGGCCCAACGCTCTGCCGCCCGCACGGGGCGCACCCGCCAGGTCGCCGAAGTGATGCTGGCGGGGCTGCGCGCCACGCCCGTAACGAAAATCCCCGCCGCCGCGAATACCCGAGACGAAAATCCCGCCCGTGACGAAACGGCCCGCCCCGACGGCCGCTGCGCGATGTGCGGCGCGCCGCTGCCCCGGACGGGACGCGGCCGCCCCGCCCGCTACTGCACCGCCGCCTGCCGCCAGAAGGCCCACCGCCGGCGCTCACGGCGTCAGCCCGTCGGGGCCTGATCCGTCCCGCCTCGCGTACGGGCGGCGCGGCCGATCGCTGTGACCAACGAGATCTTGTGGACGGCGGGCCCGGTTTGTATCGTCGTGGCGTCGAAGGAGTCAGGATGTCCGATCTGGAGGATCTGCGGGAGGTGGCGCGCGTCCATCGGGAACACGAGCGTTACCACTCGATGCTCAAGCTGGAGCAGGCCGCGGCGCTGCGTCGCGACTCCAATGCGTTGAAGGTGCTGTCCGATCGGGTGGGCCGAGCCGAGAACTCCACCGCGCCAAGGGTCACCGCCCCGGCCGCGGGCTGCGCCGACCTCACCGACCTGGCCGCGGTGGCGACCACGGGCGTGTTGTTCATGGAGGGCGAGGACGCCCCCGCCGAGCTGACCGCGATGCGCCGCCGCCTCGACGACACCGCGGGGGAGTACGCGCGCCTGTCGTCCTGGTTGGGTCACAAGATGGACGGCGCGTGGAAGCGCCTGCACCTGCTGTTGACCCCCGAGCTCGCCGACACCGCGCACGCGCGGTTCCAGGCCCTGGGCCGCACCACCGCGGCCGCCGACGCCTACGGGCTGGCCGCCCGCTATCTGGGCGCGGCCGTGAAGACGCTCGACAACCAGGACCTCGCCCCCGCCGGCGTGCGCGCCGATCCGGTCGCGGCGGCGACCATGCTGCGCACCGCCTCCTGGCTGATCGACACCGCCGCGGCCACCGTCGCCGAGGCGGCGGCCCGTCTCAGCCTGTCGGACCCGGACTGGACGCAATTCATCGCCGAGATCTCGGAGCGGATCACCGATTGAATGGATCATTCGGCGAATCACGCCATCCATAGTAGTGGCAAGCGTATTCGTCAGAATTCGGCGAATGCGTCAGCGATTTCTGGCCATTCGGCCGTATTTGAAAAACTCCCACGTCGATGCCCGAAACCGCACCACACGGTGCGGATCGGGCAGAAACGGCGCAGAAAGCTCGGCGTTATGGGCCGGCGGGCATCCCCGGTATTTATGCCAGTCATGGACTAAGTGGACACCATTCCGGTGAAAAGCCGGACAGCGAATTCACCGCCCGGGGGTAATGTGAAGTGACCACCAGTTCACCCACAGATGCGTCATGCCCAAAGCGGCATCCGCCATACCCCCGGAGTACTCATGGCAACAGTACTGAGCACCGATATCTACATGTTGGACAGAGCGGGGCGGGTTGATCTACCCGCGGCCGCCAAGGTTTACCACAACATCAACGCCGACCACGTCGCGTCGTTCTCGGTCCCGGCCAACGGCGACTACTGGACCGACGTCATGGACAAGGTCGGCAAGATCGTCACCGACGCCGACAACAACCTGCTGACCGCCGGAAACGTCCTGCGGCTGATCGCGTACTCCTACGCCGCCAACGACTCCGAGGCCGCGCACAAGATCGAGCAGGAGACCGGCGGCAAGGCGCTGCCGAAGCTCGGCAAGAACGGCTGGGACGACGGCACCCCGTCCAGCGACCCGAACGGAGGGTTGAAGTAAATGGGCGACCTCGAGGATCTCGACACCGTACTCAAGCGCGTCCAGGGCGACGACTTCGCGGGCTCCATCATCGATCCCAAGATCGACAAGATCAAGTCCACCCTTGACAACGCGGGCGTCGCCGACTGGGTCCCCGACGAGGTCGAGGGCTACCGGCAGCTGCTGAAGGACCTATCGTCAGTGAACCCCTCGGGGTTCAACACTTCGATCACGTCGTTCAGGGCGGCGGCGCTGGCCGTGGGCAGCGACGGCGACAAACCCACCAAGAAGGACGGACCCGACGTCAACCCGGCCGACACGGTGTCGGCCAACGCCGCCCGGGCCCACCAGACCGTCTCCGGCGACGGCAGCAACGACAACCCGCCGTGGCGCGGCGATTCCGCCGACGCGTTCGGGAAGTTCATCGCCTACTACACCGGTGGCGGCCAGGCCGTCACGAGCCAGGCGTGGATGTTCAACGCCCTGGAGCTGTTGGCCCTGTCCCACCAGGCGGTGTACACCCGGGTGCGCGACGACGTCACGAAGTACCTGGACGCGGTGCAAAAGGCCGCCGACCAGAACGACGGGCTGTTCTCGTCCCCCGACGGCTCCGAGCAGTTCTTCGTCACCGTGATCGCCGCCGTGGCCACTGTGGCGGCCACCGCCATCGCGCCGCCGGCGGGCGTGCCCGTGGCGCTGTCGCTGGTGGGCGCCACCGCGTCGCAGACGGCGTCGGTCCTGGGCTCGGTGCCCAAGGGAAGCCCCGAGCAGCACGACATCAACGCCAACAGTCCCGGCGCGATCATCGACAGCATGTACACCGCGTACACGAAGATGCAGAGCGGACGCGACGACAACCTGAAGAAGATCAAGGGTGTCCTGAGCGACATGAGCACCTACATCGGCAACACCGACACCCGCAAGAAGATCGTCGGCCCCGAGGTCAACGGCGGGAAGGTGCCCATCGGCGGCGACGGCACGATCGACCCCAATTACCGCAAACAGTTCCAGCCACCGGTCAACGCGTAGCCATGGAGACTTACGGCGACATGATGCGGCGCCTCGACCTGCGGGTGTCCTCCCCGGACAATCGCATCAGGGCGCGGATGCACGGCGACGGCTTCGACATCAAGTTCAACGGCCGGGGCTATCGCGAGTACACCGAACCGGCCATGGAGGGCCAGCTGGCCGCCCTGTTCCAACTGCTGTGGGTGGGCCGCCGCAAGGCGGACCTGATGGCCAAGGCCAAGACGATGGGCGAGGAGGTGGCCGCCGAGAGCCGCAACCCCAGCTCCCTGGCGGGCAAGGAACTGTTCGCCCAGCGGCAGCGGCTGGAGGTCGGCGGCACCTCCAGCGGCGGCCACGTCAAGGTCGGCTGCGTGGGTTTTCGCGACTGGAAGGTCTCGCTCAAGCGCGGCACCCTCGACGAGCTGTCCGAGGACGAGTTTCGCGCGGAGGTCCGCTCCCTGGCATCGGCGGTGATGGGCGACTACCACCACAAGCTGCAGCCGCTGCTGGACGAGTACCAGCGGCGGCTCGACCCCGAGGCGTTCCGCCGCACCAAGGACCTGGTGCGCGAACACGGCGGCTCGTCATGGAAGGTCTCGGCGGCGCGATGAACGGCGACGACCCGGTCCCCGCGACGGCGCCGCCGCGCCACCCCGCCGTGGCCGCCGTCGGACTGGCGTCCAGCTTCGCGGCGTCGGTGATCGGTCTCGTCACGGCGATCGGATTCCTCGCCGCGCTCGTCGTCTTCGGCGCGGGCGCGGCGATGGTTCTGGCGATCGCCACCTGGGCCGTCGTGGTGGTGCTGGTCGCGTTGCCCGTGGCCCTGTTCGCAGAGACGCTGCGGCTGCGGCGCGGTCGCGCCCGGTCGCGCACGGCGGTGCTGATCCTGAACTGGGTCGGGCTCGCCGGCGCGGCGTTCGTCGGTTTCGTCGCGCTGGTGCGGCTGTCGCACGGCTACGGGTTGCGGGACACCGTGGTGACCCTGCTGCTGTCCATCCTGTGCGGAGCGGTGCTGTGCGGCGTGTTCGCGATCATCGGCGGCGTAGCGCTCGCCACGCCCGCGTCCCGCCGCTGGTTCGCCGGCCGCCGGGCGCCGTGAGGCGCGGTCACGGGTGATCCGGCAGCTGCCCGACCAGCTCGCCGGGACACCGGGTGCCCCGCGGCGGTAGCGATCCGTCGGCCAGGTACTTCGTCGCCAGCTTGATCAGGCACGTGTTGCCCAGCAGCATGGCGGCGTGGCCGTCGCCGTGCCGCACCACCGACGCGTCGGGCAGCTGCGCGGCGACCGCCTCGGCACCCAGGTTCGGGGTGTTGGCGTCCAGGTCGCCGATCGCCACCAACGTGCGGGGCAGCCCCGGCACCCTCAGGCGGTGCGGCGCGAAGCTGGGTTCGCCGTCCATGCCGACGCAGCGTCCCAGCTCGGCGCGCACCTCCAGCCAGCCGAACCGCGGGGCGACCTTCTTCATGCGTCGCTCGATGTCAAGCGCCGCGGCGTAACTCGGCGTGTGCGGCAGGAAGTCGTGGCACAGGATGTCCGGCTGGACGGAGCCGAACGTCTCGCCCGGCGGTTCGGCGAGTTCGGTGAGGAAGTCCCCGGCGTCGCCGTGGCGCGCCTCGTCCATCGCGGCGGCGAGCTCCGGCCACAGCGGCGGAGTCATTCCATAGTGGGCACCCATGTACAGGTGCGCGAGGTCGACCGTCCGTCCCTCGCCCGCGCCGGGTGCCGGCAGCGGGCGCCGTCCGGCCTCGCTCACCAGGTCGGTCCACACCGCCTCGACGTCGCTGCCGTGCAGGGCACAGCCGTCGCGCCCGGCACACCAGTCGGCGAAGTGGCGCAGCTGCCTCTCCTGGGTCGTGGCGTAGTGGCGCAGCCAGGTCCGTGTGCTGGTCTGGGTGTGGTCGGCGACCCCGTCCAGATACATCCGCTCCACCCGGTCGGTGAACAGCTCCGCGTACGCCTGTCCGTAGGCGGTGCCGTAGGAGTTGCCGAGATAGCGGATTCTCTTCCGGCCCAAGCCTTCGCGGATCGCGTCCATGTCGTGCGCCACCTGCCAGGACGTCAGGCCCGCGTAGCCGGCGCCCATCGCGGCGCGGCAGCTGTCGGCGTGCTCGGCGTTGCGCTTGGCGTAGGCGTCCCAGTCGGCCCGGTTCTTCGCGGCGAACAGGCCGTCGTACGGCGGGGTCGTCTTCGCGCACTTGACCAGCGTCCCGTTGGACTCGACGCCGAGCCCGCGCGGGTCGAAGGACACCAGGTCGAAGGTCCGGTGCAGCGCCCTGACCCCCGGGGGAGGGTTGTCCAGGGCGGGGGTGCTGCTCCCGGCGCCGAAGTTGGCCAGCACGGTTCCCTTGCTGCGCGCCGGATCGGCGGCGGGCAGCATCTTCAGGTTGATCTTCGTCTTGGGACCGTCCGGATGGGACCAGTCACTGGGGACGGTCAGCGTCGCGCACTTCGCCTGCGTGCCGCACTTCTTCCAGTCGATGGCCCCGGCCTGCTCGGCGGTGGCCGAACCGACCGCCTGCCACACCAGGGCCGCGGCACAGGCCGCCGCCACCAGCCCGGCCAGCGTCCTTTGCCGAACCCGACGCGTCATGACGTACCTCGATTCCTCTCGCCGCCGTGGCGTGCGATGTGAGTATCGGGCAGGTATCGCCGCGATGCGTCGTTCTGGGGCGGGAACTCACGGCTGACGTTGGGGGGTGTCGGCTCCTGACGAAAGTAGGGGCGCGATCGAGTCCACATCGGTCACCATGGCGTCGCCGGCGAACGCGAAGCCCTCGAAGGCCCGCCGCTGTGCCGCCTGGTCGCCGCCACCGCAGGCGTCGGCGACCACCACCGGGATGAGACCCAGATCGGTGCCGTGCCTGACGGTGGGCTCGATGCCGATCTCGGTGGCCACACCGACGATCGCGTACGACGTCAGGCCGAGGTCGCGCATCACGGAACCCAGCGGCGTCCCCTCGAAGGCCGACATGCTGACCTTGTCGAACACGGCCTCGTCGGCGCGCGGCTGAAGCTCCGGCGTGATCGCGAAGCCTTGCGAATCCTTGGTGAGCATGGGTCGCAGTTCCTCCACGCTGGACACCTGCTGCCAGGCCATCGCCATGCGCAGCCCGAAGACCCCCGTGAGCCGGTGCGGCAGGAAGTAGTGGCGCATGAAGAAGACCGGGAATCCGCCGGCGCGCGCGGCCGACAGCACCCGCCCGACCCGCTCGATCACCGGCGCGGGGTCGGCGAGCTGGTTGAGCACGCCGACCTGCATGTCGTAGACCACCAGGGCCATCCGGGACGGATCGCAAACGTCCTCAAGTGATTCGGGAATGTCCAGGCCGTATCCGTGTCGCATGGTTTCTTCACTCGCTTCGCTGCTTGGTGGGGGCGTGCGCCGTCCACACTATCCACCGGCGCGGTGTCGCAGCCACCTACTACTGTGCCGAGACATGGATCTTGAACTGACGGGAAAACGCGCGCTGGTGACGGCCAGCAGCGGCGGTATCGGGGCCGCCATCGCCGAGACCCTGGCCGCCGAGGGCGGCATCGTGGCGGTGCACGGGCGCGGCGCCGAGCGCGCCGAGGCCCAGGCGGAACGGATCCGTTCGGCCGGGGGACGGGCCGAGACGGTGGTGGGGGACCTGCTGGACCCCGCCGCCGCGGACCGGGTCGCGGCGTGGGCGCGGGACTGGAACGCCGACATCCTGGTGAACAACGCCGGGCCGTTCAGCGAGAACGACTGGGATGCCGCCGATGTCGATGCCTGGACCCGGGCGATGAACAGCAACGTGGTGACGGCGGTGCGCCTGATCCGGGCCGTGACCCCGGGGATGCGGGAGCGGGGGTTCGGGCGGGTGATCAACCTGGGCAGCCGGGCCGCCACCACCCCGCTGTCCAACATGGTGGATTACTCGGCGGCCAAGGCGGCCGTGGTCAATCTGACCACCGGCCTGGCATCACACCTGTCGGGCAGCGGCGTCACCGCCAACACCGTCAGCCCCGGGGTGATCGTCACCGAAAGCATGCGCCGGATGTTCACCGACAGCGCGCCGTCGCGCGGCTGGCCCACCGACTGGGCCGAGCTCGAACCCGTCCTGGCCGCCGAGTACGCCCCCAATCCCAGCGGGCGGCTCGGCGTACCCGACGACATCGCCGCGGCTGTGGCGTTTTTGGCCAGCCCGCGCGGGGGCTTCATCAACGGTGTCAACCTGCGGGTGGACGGCGGCGTGACGGGCGTCGCCTAGTCACGGCGCATCGGCTTGTCGCCGACCGGCGATGCCGTCGACTACGACGATCAGGTTGCGGTCGAAGGTTTCGGCGGCGTCGAGGTGCGCGCCGTCGATGACGAGCCGGGCGACCGTGGGGTACCTGCCGGTCTCGAGCATGCGCGTGAGGTACGGGCCGAGGCTGCGCTGAAAGGCGGCCATGTCGGTGCCGGTGGAACGCGCGGTGCGTCGCTCGGTGACCTCCCTGCGGACCGCCCCGATGATGAAGGAGTTGATCGCGCCCAACGCCCGCTGGACATCGTCGATGCCGTGCACGCCGGGGGCGCGGTTCAGCGCCGCCGCGTTCGCCTCGCCCACGGCGAGAGCGTGGGGCCCCAGATGCGGCCTTCCGCCGAGCAGGTCGGCGAACCACTCGTGGTCGAGGGCGGCCTCGCGGGTCGCGTGGGCGATGGCCAGAACCGTTGCGCGCCACTCGGAGTGCCGGTCGGCGTCGGCGATCCGGGCGTAGACGACGTCGACCATCAGGTCCAGCAGTTCGGACCGGTTGGCCACGTAGTCGTAGAGCCGCATCGGGCCGACGCCGAGCTCCTTGGCGATCTTGCGGATCGACAGGCTCTCGAGGCCGTGCGCGTCGGCGAGCCGGATCGCCGCGGCGGTGATCTTCTCGCGGCTCAACGGAACCGGGGCCGCTCGCGGCTGGGGTTCGGGCCGCTCCCAAATGGGCAACGCATCTCTGCCGTACGACGTATTCACAAATACAGTGTACGGTAGCGGCATGACAAAGCGAATGGCGATCGCCGGTGGCGGTCTTGGCGGGCTGACCCTGGCCCGGATCCTGCGTCAACACGGCGTCGACGCGGTGGTGTACGAGCGCGAGGCGAACCGGTCGGCGCGGTCGCAGGGCGGGATGCTCGACCTGCACCCGGAGTCGGGGCAACACGCCCTGGCGGAGGCGGGCCTCGAGAGCCGGTTTCAATCCCAGGCGCGGCCCGAGGGCGAGGAGCATCGCATCCTCGACCCGGCCGGACGGATGCTGATACACCACGTGCCGAAGCCCGGCTCGTTTTCGGGCCGCCCCGAGATCGATCGGACCGTGCTGCGCGACATGCTGCTCGACTCCCTCCCCGCGGACACGGTCGTGTGGGGGCGGCGACTGTCGACGGCCGCGCCGCGACCCGGCGGCGGCTGGCACCTGACCTTCCACGACGGGCATCGGGCCGACTGCGACGTCCTGGTCGGCGCCGACGGCGCGCGCTCGGTCGTACGCCCACTGCTGGCCGACGTCGAACTGTCCTATGTGTCTACCCATGCGTCGCTGAGCATAGCCGACGTCGACCGACGCCATCCCGAGCTCGCCGAGCTGGTCGGGCCCGGGAACCTGTGGTGCGTCGGCGTCAACCAGCTGCTGGCGGCACAGCGGCTCGGCGACGGCAGCCTGCGCGTCGGGGCGTCGCTGCGCGCGGGTGATCGTCCCGCCGACACCCTCGCCAGCAAGCGCGCCCTGCTCGAGATGTTCGACGGCTGGGATCCGCGCGTCACCGCGCTCATCGAGGCGGGCGACGGCGTGCCGATCCCGCGCCGCAACGAGGCGACGCCCGTCGACATGCGCTGGGAGACAAGGCCGGGCATCACCCTCATCGGCGACGCCGCGCACCTCATGGCGCCGGTCGGCGAGGGCGCCAACCAGGCCATGCTCGACGCCGCCGAACTCGCCGCCAGCCTCGCCGCCGACCCCGCCGACCCGGACGCGGCGATCCGCGCGTACGAGGAGGCGATGTTCGCCAGGATTCACCCGATCGCCGAGATGTCCACGCGAATCCAGGCGATGATGCTGTCGGACACCGCCGCCGAGGACCTCGTCCGCTTCTTCACGCCCCGATCCGCCGAACCGGCACCCGCCGACCGATCCGGGGATGTCGGTGCATCGGCGTAACTTCGCCCGCGTTCGGCGATTCGCCGAGACAATGACCACACACCATCGAAGGAGCCATCATGACTGCCAGTCTCAGTCCATACATCCACTTCAACGGCGACGCCCGCAAGGCGATGGAGTACTACAAGACGGTGCTCGGCGGCGAACTCACCCTCAACACCTTCGGCGACACCGGCCAGGGTGACGCGGCGACCGCCGACAAGATCATGCACGCCCAGCTGGTGACCCCCGACGGCTTCAACCTGCTGGCGGCCGATGTGCCGCCGGGCATGGAGCACATCACGGGCAACAACATCACGGTCTGCCTGGGCGGGGACGACGGCGACAAGCTGCGCGGGTTCTGGGAGGGGCTGTCCGCCGACGGCGCGATCTCGGTGCCGCTGGAGAAGCAGTTCTGGGGCGACGAGTTCGGGATGTGCGTGGACCAGTTCGGCATCCCGTGGATGGTCAACATCGGCTAGCCGAGGTCGATGGCGTTGGCGGCGCGGCGAATCGGCGCGGTCATCGCGGCGAGCATCCGCTCCTTGCCCGGCAGCTTGTCCGCCACCCGCAGCATCGTCAACGCCATCCGCACCCGCGCCCTGCCGCCGACCACCATGCGCTTGATGTTGGCCGGACCCAGTGCCTGGTTGGCGTCGGCGAAGGGGCGCATGCGGCTTTCGTAGGCGGCGAAGGCCGCGGACGGGATCGCGTCCGCGGCCGACAGCTCCTCGGCCAGGACGTGGGCGCCCACCAGGGCCAGGCTGGTGCCCTGCCCGGAGGCCGCGGTGGCGCAGTGCGCGGCGTCGCCCAGCAGCACGACGCGCCCGCTCGACCAGGAGCCCATCCGGACCTGGCTGAGGGCGTCGAACAGCAGGTCATCGCAGTCGGCGACATCGGCGAGCAGTTCGGGGACGCACCAGCCCTCCTCGGCGTAGGTCTCGGCCAGCAGGCGCTGGCGCTCGGCGCGGTCCAGCCCGCGGGAGTCGAGGCCGGGCGCGGACCACAGGAACATCGCCCGGGCATCCGACTGGCGGGCGGTGGCGTAGACCAGGGCGGTGCGGCCGGGCCCGATGTAGGTCACCTCCTCGCGGTCCAGGCCGAGGCGGTTGGGCACGGCGGCCACCGCGTTGTGATAGCCGAGGTCGTGGAGGAAGTCGCTGTCGGGCCCGAACGCCAGGCGGCGGACCCCCGAGCGCAGCCCGTCAGCGCCCACCACCAGGTCGTAGCGGCCCGTGGTGCCCGAGGCGAATTCCACCTCGACGCCCGCGCCGGTGTCGCGCAGGGTCCGGATCTCGTCGCCGTAGACGAACGCGGTGTCGCCGGCGGCGTCGTGAAGCAGGCGGTGCAGGTCGCCGCGCAGCAGCTCGGCGTCGTCGTGGACCCGGCCGCCGAAGGTGTCTCCGTCCATGCTGGAGGCTTTCCTTCCCTTGGCGTCCACCACGCTGCCGCGCCGCACCTCGGTGCGCAGTGACCGGGCGGCCTCCAGCAGTCCCATGCGTTCCAGCACGGTGACGGCGGCGCCCCGGACGTCCACTTTGTAGCCTCCCGAGCGCGGGGCCGCCGCCCGTTCGACGACGGTGGTGTCGAAGCCCCGGCGGCCGAGCCGCTCGGCCAGGGCGAGACCGGCGACTCCGCCGCCGGAAATCAGGACGCTGCGTTTCATGGCTGTCTCCTCGTCGTGGGGGTGTTCGCGAGAACTGTACAACTGTTTTAGACATATGTGCAAGACGTTCGTATCAGACTTTCGTCTGAATCTCGCGCTATGCTGGCCGCATGGGAAATCGCCAGGCACTGCTGGACGCCGCTCGGGTTGGCCTGAGCGACAAGGGATACGCGCGCATCACCGCCCGCGACATCGCGACGGCGGCGGGGGTGAGCCTCGCCGCGATCGGCTATCACTTCGGCAGCAAGGAGGCCCTGCTGGACGCCGCGCTGGTCGAGGCCCTGCGCGACTGGGGCGACGCCCTGGAGTCCATCGCCGCCGCGGCGCCCGCCTCCGCCTCCCCGCGCGAGCGCTTCGTCGCGGTGTGGGACCGCGTCTCGGCGTCCATCGCCGCCGACCGATCGCTGTGGGCGGTCCAGTTCGAGCTGTTGTCGGCGGCGGCCCGCGATCCCGAACGCGCCCAAGCCATCGCCGAGTCCAACCGCCACGCCCGCCTCGCCCTGGTCGAGCTGTTCGGCGTCGCGGGCGACGCGTCGACGGGCGCGCTGTTGCAGATGCTGCTCACCGGGGCCGTGGCGCGCCTGCTGCTCGATCCCGCCGACGCCGTCGCCGGCGAGGACCTGCTGTCCCAGTGGGACGGGCTGCGCGGGGGCCTTTAGGGCCTTTGGGGAACCCCGTTTCCTGCTGCGCGCCGCCCAGGTGGCGCCCGGCCGCGTCGTCACGGTGTCCGCATACCGGTGTTGTATGCGGACACCGTTCCGCCTTGCCATGCGCTCGCCTGGACGCCGCTCGCGACGGCAGCGAGTTCCCCAACGGGCCCTAGGCGTCGGCGATCTTGCGCAGCAGTCGGCGGAACTGCTCGCGTTGCCGGGGGCTCAACGGTTTCAGCAACTCATCGTCCACGCGCGAGGTCGCGGCCAGGATGCCGCTCAGCGCCAGGCGACCCGCGGCGGTGATGTCGACGCGGTGGCGGCGGCGGTCGGCGGGGTCGCGGGTCCGCTCGGTCCAGCCGCGGGCGTCCAGCTCGTCCAGCGCCTTGACGACGTCGCTGGCGTCCAGGTTGAGGCGGGCCGCCAGCTCGCGCTGCGCGTGGGGGCCGAAGTCGGCGAGGGCGGCCAGGATCGCGGGGTGCCACAGGCGCAGATCGTCGGCGGCCAGGTCGGCGGCGACGCGGGAGCGCGCCGACTTTCCCGCCTTGGACAGCAGGTAGGACGCGTGGGCCGTCAGGCTGGGCGGAAGATCATGCACGGGTATATTGTAGGTCGAAACCCACTATTGGTCAACACCTACGAAAGGTCTGCCATGGACGCCCTGCACCCTCGACTGCTGGTGCGCGACTTCGCCGCGTGCTTCGGCTTCTACTCCGCGCTGCTGCCCGCCGCGGCCGGCGCGACCCTGCGCAAGGGCGGCCCCGAGGGCCCCTACGCCCATTGGGATCTCGGCGACGAGGGGCTGTTGTCGATGTTCAGCCACGCCGCCATGGCGGACGCGCTGGGGCTGTCCGCCTCCGACAGCGGGGACCGGACGATGCTGGTGCTGCGGGTGTCCGACGTCGACGCCGTCGCCCGGGTCGCCGCCGAGGCGGGGGGCCGCGTCGTGGCCGCGCCCGCCGATCGCCCCGAGTGGGGGCCGAATCTGCGCGCGGCGCACCTGCGCGACCCCGACGGCAATCTGCTGGAATTCCAGTCGTACTGACGCCCGGTCACGAACGCGGCGCGCAGTCGCAGCAGGCCAGGTCGTGCAGCACCTCGCGGAGGTTGGCCGCCGAGCCGCGGTGCCGAATGAAGCAGCGCCGCGGATCGGGATGGTCGGCGCGGTGGACGTCGGCGATGACGCCGTGGCGGTTGATGCGCAGGGGAATCACGCGCGCGGCGTCGGCGATGACGTGCCGCACCCGGTGGGTGAGCGCGGCGATCACCTCGGGGTGGTGGTCGAAGAGGTCCAGCAGCAGCTCCACCTCGATGGGGTACAGCGGATCGGGCTCGGCGGCGGCGTACTGCTCGGGCTCCACCACCGTGACGCGCTCGCCGTACTCCAGGCGCACCTCCGCCACGTCGACCGTCCACAGTGTGACGCCGTGGCCGACGTCGAGCAGCCGCGGCAGCGGGTTGGCGTCGTGGAAGCGCAGCGCGGTCGCGCGCTGCTCGGCGGCGGGCACCGGCTCGGCCCAGCCCGACACCCACCCGCTGCCCAGCCACGGGGCGCACGGCAGCGGCGGCTCGTCGTCGAAGCGCAGCGCCACCGCCGCGTCCAGGCCGTCGGTCTGACGCAGGCAGTCGGCGAGCCGCCCGTCGTCGGGCACCAGCAGCAGCGGGGTGCCCTGCGGGTCGGTGGCGGCCGGGACATTCCAGATGACGTCGCTCCAGGCGATGTGGACGTTCGCGGGGCGGTGCCCCGCGGCCAGGGTGCGGACGATCTCAGCGGGGGCGACGCGCATGTGCCAGCTCCTTAGGTTAGGCTCGGCTTACTAAGGTAAGCCTAACTAGAAAACGGAGGTGTCCGTGAACCGGTCCCGACCCAAGGCGAAGCGCTCCCGCGCGCTGGGAATCGCCCTCACCCCCAAGTGCGTCGCCTACTTCGAGCGCCGCCCCTTCCCGCCCGGCCAGCACGGCCGCCGGCGCCGCGGCGAATCCGACTACCGCCTGCGGCTGCTGGAGAAGCAGCGGCTGCGCGCCCAGTACAACCTGCGCGAGGCCCAGATGAAGCGCGCCTTCGCCGAGGCGGCGCGCCGCGAGGGCAAGACCGGCGACATCCTGGTGTCGCTGCTGGAACGCCGCCTCGACGCCTTCGTGCTGCGCGCCGGGTTCGCCCGCACCATCTACCAGTCCCGCCAACAGGTCAGCCACCGCCACTTCCTGGTCAACGGGCGCCGCGTCGACAAGCCCTCGTACCGGCTGCGCCCCGGCGACGTGGTGGAGGTCGCCGGCCGCAGCCGCACCAAACCGCCCTTCCAGCTCGCCGCCGCGGGAGCCTGGGCGGGGGAGAAGACACCCTCCTATGTCGACTCAGCCCTCCCGGAGCTGCGCGCCACCCTCGTGGCCGAACCCGCCCGCGCCGAGGTCCCCGTGATCTGCGACGAGCAGCTGGTCGTCGAGTTCTACTCCCGCTGAGCCCCGATCCGCCAAACCCGCACCCGACGCGTTCAACGTGACAAAAATGGGTCGCGACACTCGGGCCGACACGGGAGACGTCCACATGGACACATCGGGACAGCGCGGCCACCTCCGGCAGCCGGAACCGCCCGCCGCCGGTCTGGCCCGCATGATCGAACGCACCCGCCGCGCCCAGCGCTGGTGGGATCGGGTGGGCTTCGCCGCGCGCCGCCGCTTCCTGCGCCGCTGGGCCTCCACACTGACCCGGCTGGCTCCCCGGCTCGCCGAGACCATGCGCGCCGAGACCGGAAAGCCGATCCCGGTGGGCATCACCGAGATCGCCATCGCCGTCGACCATCTGGTGTGGGCCGCCAACAACGCCCGCCGGGTGCTGGGGGAGCGCCGGGTGCCCGGCAGCCTGCTGCAACCCGAGTACGCCGCCCGGGTCTCCTATCGTCCCTGCGGCGTCGTCGGCATCATCGGACCCGCCGACTTCCCCGTGTTCTCCCCCTTGGGCGCCATGGGTTTGGCGCTGGCCGCCGGCAACGCCGTGATCCTGAAACCCAGCGAGTACGCGCCCCGGCTCGGTCGCGTCCTGATCGACTCCCTCACCCGCGTCGTGTCCGCCCCGGTGGCGCGGCTGTTGCCCGGCGACGGCGCGGCCGGGGCGGCGCTGTGCGAGGCGAACGTCGACATGATCGCGTTCACCGGGTCACCCGAGGTGGCGCGGCGGGTGATGGCGGCCTGCGCGGCGTCCATGACCCCGGTCGTCCTGGAATCCGGCGGCGAGGACGCCATGATCGTCGCCGGCGACGCCGATGTGGACGCCGCGGCCGAGGCCGCGTGCTTCGGCGCCTTCTTCAACTCCGGCCAGACCTGCGTCGGCATCCAGCGGGTCTACGTCGCCGCCGAGGTCTACGACGCCTTCCTCGCCCGACTGGCGCGCCGCGCCCGCGGGCTGTCCGTCGGCTATGGACGGTACGCCGACCTCGGCCCGATCCTGCGCCCCGAGCGCGTCGACCTGGTGCGCCGCCACATCGCCGACGCCGTGGAGCGCGGCGCCTCGGTGATCACCGGCGGGCTGGGCGCCATCGACCCGCCCTTCGTCGCGCCCACCATTGTGGTCAATGTTCCGGTGGACGCCCGCGTGATGCGCGAGGAGACCCCGGGCCCCGTGCTCGCCGTCACCCGCACCGACACCGCCGCCGAGGCCCTGGCGCTGGCCAATTCCGCCGCCTACGGCCTGGGCGGCTCGGTGTTCGGCGGGCGCGACGCCGAGGCCCTGGCCCGCGGGATGCGCTCGGGCATGACCTCGGTCAACTCGGTGCTGGCCTTCGCGACGCTGCCCGCCTGCCCCTTCGGCGGCGCCGGCGGCACCTCGGGCTTCGGCCGCGTCCACGGCGACGACGGCCTGCGCGCCTTCACCCAGACCAAGGCCATCGCCTCGCGCCGCTTCCGCTCGCCCATCAGGGCCCTGACCTTCGACCGCGACCCGCGCGCCGTCACCGCCCAAGTGTTGCGCGCCATACGGATCAGGCACGGAAACTACCGATAGACGTTTCGTCGGTTACGCTTGTCCGCCAGTGATCTTCGATCGGGTGGTGATGTGCCGATGGACAAAATCCAACACAGAATCGACCGTCAGATAGCCGAGGCCGAACAGCGCGGCGCGTTCGCCGACCTCCCCGGCGCGGGCAAGCCGCTGCCGGACGCCGGAGAGCCCCTCCACGAGGACTGGTGGCTGCGCTCCTACATTCGGCGCGGCGAGCTCGGCACCGAGGCCCTGCCCACCACCCTGCGGCTGCGCAAGGAGGTCGAGGACCTTCCGGCGACCCTGGCGCGCAAGCGCGACGAGGCCGCGGTGCGCGAGGCCGTCGCCGACCTCAACAAGCGGATCCGCTCGGCCATGATCGGCCCCGTTGACGGCCCCGCGGTATCGCTGCGCGTCGTCGACGTCGACGACGCTCTACGGGTGTGGCGCCACGAACGCCGTTGAATCCATCGTTACGGGAATGATGCGCGAAGCCAGTACGCTTGCACCATTGCGGAAAACCACAAGGAGGTTCGCTCGATGCGCAGCAACAACCCTGCGTTGAATCGCATGCTGAACTCGGCGGTCCAGGAACGTCAGGGCATGGCAGCCGAGTACGGCCCCTACGGGCAGATGACCGCGCCACCGCAGGTCCAGCCGATGACCCTCGACAGCGTGGTGGTGCGCACCGTCGGCATGCTGCTGTTGACCGGCATCGCCGGCGCGGTCGGATGGAACCTGCTGACCGTCAACCCGCAGGCCGCCATGGTGGCGGCCGGCATCGGCGGCTTCGTGGCACTGGGAGTCATCATCGCGTCGTGGTTCATGCGAATCATGAACCCGTGGATCGTCGGCGTTTACGCGGTGGCCCAGGGCGTCGGACTCGGCGTCGTCAGCGCCGCCTACGAAAGCGTCTGGAACGGCATCGTCCTGCAGGCCGTCGTGGCGACCTTCGGCGTCTTCTTCGCGATGGCGGCGCTCTACAAGTTCAAGGTCGTGCGCAACGGCCCCAAGTTCCAGAAGTTCATGATCGGCGCCGGCATCGGCATCCTGGCCATGATCCTGATCAACCTCGTCATGAGCCTGATGGGCGTGGACATGGGGCTGTTCAACAACAGCACCACCGCCGAGGTGACGCCGCTGCAGTGGATCATCGCCATCGGCATGGTCGCCTACGGCGCCTTCTCCTTCGTCATCGACTTCGACATGGTCGAGCAGGGCGTGCGCTACGGGCTGCCCCAGAAGTACGCCTGGTGGGCGACCTTCGCCCTGGTGGCGGGCCTGATCTTCCTGTACTGGAACATCCTGCGGCTTTTGGGTTACGTCAACCGATAGCCGTGGAGTCTCGAGTCTCGATCCTCGGGCGGGAGGCCGGTCGCGTCGCCGCGCAGGTGGCGCACTGGACTCCCGCCCGTTGGCATGTCCACCCCGACGCCGCGGCCCGCCGCACCCGCGGCGACATCATGCACGGCCTCGTCCAGGAGCTCGCCGACCTCGGCGCCGAGGCCGAGGGTCTGCCGCGACACGCCGTGCCCCGGCTGCCGCACGACACGGTCCTGGCCGACCAGTTGCGCGTCGTGACCGCCGATCTGTGCGCCGCCCGCCCCCGCGAAACCACTGTGGAAGCCGCCCTGTCCGCGGTGTCCCGGGCCCACTCCGCGCTGTTCTGACCCACCCGAAACCCTACGACGTATAGGGTCCGTTCGCGGTTGTGTTGCCTCCGTTGATTCTGGTGTGTATGGTCCCTTCCGACATGCCCGGTTCCCCAGAACAGTCCTTCGGAGGACACATGAGACGGATACGCAGCATTTTGGCGTGCGCCATGACCGCCGCACTCGCCGCCGGCGGGCTCACCGCCTGCGGCGCCGACAAGGATCCCGGCGAGATCAAGGTCTGGGTGGCCTTCATCGACTACCGGAAGCAGTGGGTAAAGGACGTCGCGAAGGACTTCGAGAAGAAGCACCCCGAGTAC
>NZ_DASQPW010000014.1:0-4115 GCF_035643755.1 Stackebrandtia sp.
TATCTCTGTCGGGACGACAGGATTTGAACCTGCGACCCCTCGCTCCCAAAGCGAGTGCGCTACCAAACTGCGCCACGTCCCGATGTGGACAGACCGCGCCGCGCGCGGCCTGTGACGCTCAGCAGCCTAGCGCACCTGGTCGTGTGGGCGCGAGTCGGTATCTGGTGGGGTGGGCGGGACTTTTTACCCAGGATTTGTAGGTTTCGTTACCTGGACTTCACCATGGTCCGCCAACGTGGGGCGGCAATTGCTTTGACGCACAGGTGACGAGGAGCCGAGTCCATGCTTGAAATGCGCGCGCGTCGCGGTCGGATCTGGAAGACACTCGCGGCGGCGGCGCTGGGTGCTGCCACGCTCGGGGTTTCGGGGGTGGCGCTCGCCTCGGCCCCCGGCTCGGCCGCGTGCGCGGATCAGCATGGGCGGGCGACGCCGGCGGCGTATCGGTGTGCCGCCAGCGGGGACCTGTTGGATGTGACGTTGGGGGATGTGCGGGCCACGCAGCCGTCGCTGGGGTATGACGAGGTGTACTACAACCTGGGGCGGTACGCGTTCGGGAAGGACGAGGTCAACAAGAAGTTCGACGATTGGTGCGAGACCAATGGTCAGGGCGGGGCGAAGTCCGTGGGGGACGGGGCGCGACTGGACGATCCGTCGTCGTTCGAGTGCGAGATTCCCGTGGGGCAGGAGACCGACGACAGCGAGGCGGACATGAAGTCCGTCGTGATCGGGCCGAACGGGGTTCCGTATCTTGTGGACGGACACCACACGCTGACGTCGTTCTATGAGCTGGCGGACGGGGGCGCGAAGCTTCACCTGCGGCTCAAGGTGTTGGACAACCTGTCGCAGCTGTCGCCCGACGCGTTCTGGGACAAGATGAAGCAAAACAAGTGGGTGTGGCTGAAGGACGTCGACGGGAACGCCATCACGCCCGACCAGCTGCCCGACGGCGTGGGCCTGTCCAAGTTCGTCAACGACAAGTACCGCGGGCTGCTCTACTTCGGACGGGACATCGGGTATGAGTCCGAGTCGGTGCCGTTCCAGGAGTTCTACTGGGGAACGTGGCTGCGGGACGACAATCCCGTCGACTGGAACGCCGACGACCTGGACAGCTACCTGGATGCCGTGAAGAGCTTCACCAAGGCCCAGACCGACCTGCCGTCGGACACCGTGATCGGGGACGGGCAGACCGCGAAGGACCTTGGGGCGCTCAAGTCCTGGGACGGCGACGAGTTCGACAAGCTGTCCAAGACGTACGACGACGACAAGCCCGGGAAGCTGGCCTACGCGTTGAAGTACAAGGCGTCGCTGTAAACGAGTGAGCTGAGGGAATGGCCCACGCTGTCGAGGCGTGGGCCATTCGCCGTGGCGAGGATCTACGCCATGGCCACGAACGCCGTCTTGTCCCCGAGCAGGGACGAGATCTTCCAGACCCCGCCCTTCACCGCGTCCTTGGGCATCTGAACGCACTCGTCACCCTCGCCCTTGGCCTTCGGGTACATGTTGCCGATGTCCTGAAGGGACTTCTCGGGAAGACAGCCGTCGCCCGAGGAATCATCAAAGGTGTTTCCCTTGGAGGAGACAAACTCCAGGACAACATCCATGCCAGGGTCGTCGGACTTCTTTCCCGTGTAGGTAACACTGACACGAACCTGGATGGCGACCGATCCCGCCTTGATCTCGTTGAATCCATCGGACTCCAGGTCCTTGGTGGCATCCGTGTCCGTCTTCGCCAGCGACACGTCCCAGTTCTCGAGATGGACGACATCGCTTGGAGCATAAGGCTTGTCGCGACTGCCTTCCTGATCCCCCCCGTTCCCGTCGTGGTTCTTGCTCGTACCATCGCCCTGGGACGCATCGGCGATGTCGCCACTTCCGCAGCCCGACATCGCGAATACGCCGCCAGCGATGATCAACGCGAGCAAAGCACGTTTCATTGTGGAACTTCCTTTCGGGGATGCCATGGCATTACGCGAATGCCTGGCGATGTGAACGGGCATCTCCCTCATTGCACAGTACGTGCGCAACTCGATGCTCACCTAGGGAAGTAGGACCGAATAGTCTGGACGGTTGTGTGAATACAGTGGCTTGATGGTTTCGGCGCTCGCGGTCAGGTGCCGGTGGCGATTCCCGCGTTGGAGAGGACCTCGGACGCGGGGAGGGCGACGCTGGCGGCGGGGGTGAGGCCGGTGGCCGAGGTGTGGGCGTCGACGATGCGCAGACCGACCGCGTAGCCGGCGAAGTTGGGCAGGCCCGCGGGTTTCAGACCCAGGTACCTGGCCGTGTCGTCGCCGTGGACGTAGGGCGGGAAGTTCTCCATGCCGGTGGTGTCGATGGCCGCGACGAGGGTGGCGTAGGCCGCGTCGAGGCCGTCGCCGGTGAGTGTGGTTGCCCAGGGGCCCATGGCCTCGGGGCCGGCGAGTTCGCGGACGAACGCCTCGGCCAGGCCCTCGGCGACCACCTGCTCCCCCAGGGTGACGGTCATCGGGTTCCAGGTGACGTTGGAGTAGCGGATGTTGTGGTGGAGCTCGTGGGCCGCGGCGTAGCCGATCTTGGCGAGGCTGGTTTCGTTGGGCCAGATGAACAGTTGGATCGCGCCCGGGAAGCCGCCAAAGCCGAGGTAGCCCGAGTTGGTGACCGTGAAGAGGTGGTCGTCGGGATCGCCGAGGGCGAGGACGACGTGGACCGTGTCGGCGGAGCGGGCGGCGGGGGCCGCGGCCAGGAGGTGGTCGCGGGCCGCGTTGAGGGTGGTTTCGATGTCGCCCAGGGTGTCGCGGTCGCGCAGTTGGCGGATGGCGTCGAGGTAACGGGAGTCGTCGCCGTCGATGCGGAAACCGCCCGCCGTCTGGTGGTTTTGGGCGAGGTCGACGGGGGCTACTTTGGACACTACCTTCTGGACGGGAGCGTAGAGACGCCGCAGCGCCTCGAGGCGCTCGTCCTGCGGGAGGCGAAGGAGCTCGTCCATGGCGGTGACGGTGTCGTGCACGACTATCTTCATGGATCGGACCGTATAGCCTCCCGTTGCGGGAGGGTCAAGACGCGCGGGCGAGGGCTATGACGGGAATCTCGCGCCCCGACTTCTCCTGAAAGCCCGCGAAGTACGGGGTGTGCTTGAGTTGCTCGGTCCACAGGCGCCGGCGGGTTTCGCCGTCCAGGACGGTGACGGCGGCGTCGAAGGATTCGGTGCCGACCTCGACGTGGGCTACGGGGTGGGTGAGAAGGTTGTGGAACCAGGCGGGGTGTTGGGGACGGCCGCCGTTGGCGGCGAACACCACGAGGCGGTCGGCGTCGCGCAGGTAGGTCATGGGCATGGTGCGGGCCAGGCCGGTGCGGGCGCCTGTCGAGGTGAGCAGCAGCAGCGGGACGCCGTCGAAGTCGCCGCCGACCACCCCCGCCGAGGAACGGAACTCGTCGATCACCTGTTGGTTGCGTCGCAGCCGTTCGGACATGGAAGTCGCTCCTGTGTGGATGTGCCGCCGCGAGTCGAGGGCGTCGCCACCAGTCTGGCACGGCCAGAAGGCCGATTATCCACATGAGAAACCCCAGGTGCCGTCTCACCTGGGGTTTCTTCGTGGAGCGGACGACGGGAATCGAACCCGCGTAATCAGTTTGGAAGACTGAGGCTCTACCATTGAGCTACGTCCGCGCAGCGCTCTATAGGTTAGCGGGCGCCCGACGGGGGCGGCAAGCGGGTTGTTAAAAGACGTGTGAGATCCATGTCATGAAGTCCGCGATGAACGGGACCTGGCCCAGCCACCAGATTCCCGCGTAGACCATCAGCGCCCCGGCCGCCAAATGGGACAGTCGGGCGCTGCGGCGGGTGCGGTTCATCATGCGCACGATGATCAGCGTGCCGATGACGCGGGCCAGGGCGAAGACGCCGACCGCGACCAGCAGGACCATCAGGTACATGAAGAGCAGGTAGACGAAGCCGGAGCTCATGTGGCTCAGCGCCCAGACGCCCCAGCCGACGAAGCCGAAGAGGGCGCCGACGACGAACAGCTCGATGCCCACCGTGATGGCGCCGAAGCGGCCGTTGGGGCCGGTCCAGGTGCGGGGTGGCTCGGGGGGTTGGGGTTCGGACGGGGGCGGCGGGGGTTCGGCGGCCGCGGCGGGTC
>NZ_DASQPW010000015.1:0-2290 GCF_035643755.1 Stackebrandtia sp.
GAACGTCGGGGCGGTGGCCGGCGGCGCCTCACCGCCGCGGTCACGACCGGGTCGCCCGGGTTCCGGCATGCGGCGCGCGTGGGGACCGCGATCGCGCTGGCGATGGCGCTCGCCACCGGGCTCCGCCTGCCGTACGGGTACTGGCTGCCGATCACGGTCACGTTCTGCCTGCGCGACTCCTACGGCGGCACGGTGGAGCGGGTGGTCAAACGGGTCGGGGGCGCGACCGTGGGCGGCACCGGTGCGGCTCTGGCGCTGGCGGTGGCACCCGGCCAGGCGACGCTGATCACCCTCATCTTCGCCGGCGCGGCGCTGGGGTTCGCGCTCTCGCCGGTCAACCACGCGTACTGGGTGATGTTCGCGACCCCGCTGGCGATGCTGCTCATCGACTTCACCCAGCCGCTGTCCTGGCGGGCCGCGGCGTTGCGCATCGCGCTCACCGTCGCCGGCGGCGCGATCGCGCTGGCCGCGGCGCGGACCCTGTGGCCCGCCGGCACGCTCCGCC
The DNA here is from genome assembly GCF_035643755.1 of Stackebrandtia sp. Classification (NCBI taxonomy): domain Bacteria; kingdom Bacillati; phylum Actinomycetota; class Actinomycetes; order Glycomycetales; family Glycomycetaceae; genus Stackebrandtia; species Stackebrandtia sp. The sequence continues at coordinate 506 of NZ_DASQPW010000015.1, forward strand.
TGCTGCCCGAACGCCTGGCGCGGCTGTTCCATACCCATGCCGACCTGGCGCGTACGGTCGCCGCGCGGTTCGAGGGCCGACCGGGCGTACCGGCACACCAGAGCCTGGCGGAGGCGGCGTCGGCGGCGATCGAGGTCGAGGATTCGACGCTGCGACTGGCCCAGGAGCCATCGCCGCCTGACGAGCTGCTCCGGCGGCTCCGCGACACGACCGCGACCGCGCGGCGGCTGCGCGACTATCTCCGCACACTGGGAGCGCTGGCCAAGGAGGAACCCGTGGACGCCGGTCCCGTTCCGGCCATCCTCGAACGCGTGGCCGACCACCTGGACGCGCCGGACGATGACGATTTTGAGCTCGACGACCTCCTGGGCGAGCTGGACGACCACCTGTCGGGCCTGTGCCGCCGGCGGCGCGCCCAGATCACGGACGGCGCCGGTGTGGACACGGTGACCTCGCTGCGGGAGGCGCTGGTCGAGGTCGCGGGTGCCCGGCACGCGCTGCGCGCCCTCGCCGTGGACGCGGAGCGGCTCACGGAGGAGGGCCGGGCGCTGACTTCCTAGTACTGCAACGGCACTCGGGTGAGTGGGTAGCCGCGTCGTTTGTAGTGGCTGAGGCGGGCTTGGTGCTGGCGTCTACGGCGCCAGTTCGACCAGGACCAGGTGTGTTCGGCGGTGTGGAGGGTGCGTTGGGCCAAGTTGATCAACAGGCGCCGGATCTCTGGTAGCGTGAAGTTGATCATGTCTGACTCGCTGGGATCGGCGCCCCTTTTGTGGTTAGGGATCGGGCCACCGCCAGCCAGGCGTGGGCGAGCATCGACAAGGTGATGTGGGCGTACCAGGCCCGCCAGGTGCGGACCTGGTAGTGGTCCAGGCCGGCTTCGTTCTTGGCTTGCTGGAAGCACTCCTCGATCCGCCATCGGGCGCCGGCGGTCCAGGCCAGGTCGGCGAGGCTGGAGCGGCGGGGGCCGTAACAGACGTAGTAGCCGATCTGGGCGGGGTCGCTGATCGAGCGGCGGGCCAGCAGCCAGTGGCCCCGGCCCCGCGCCCAGCCGATGCGGATCGGGATGCGCGCCCAGTCGTACTCGCGTGGCCCATGCGCGCCGGCGCCGGCCGAGATCCGCCGCCACGCCCGCGCGGGCAGTGCGGCGATCAGGTCATCAGCACGGGCCTGGCCGCCGGTGATGGTGATCAGGGTGTCGTTGCGTTTGGTGGCCAGCACGTGCGCGGCGTCGCGTTCTTCCAGCCACACCCGCAGGTATTTCACCTGCCCGTAGGCCTCATCAGCGGTGATCCACGAGAACGGCACACCCGCGGCAAAGGCGCGGGTCAGCATCGCCATCGCCTGACGCGGCTTGGTGGCGAACCCGACCTCATCAGGAACTCCTGCGGACCGGCACCGGTCCCGATCCTCAGTCCAGGACTCCGGTAGGTACAGTTCCCGGTCGATCAACGCGTGCCCCCACGAACAGGCATAGGCAAGGAACGTCCCGATCTGGCAATTCTCGGTACGGCCCGCCGTTCCTGAGTACTGCCGCTGCACCCCCGCCGACCGCACGCCCTTCTTCAAGAACCCGGTGTCATCGATGATCAGCACGCCCTCACGATCACCCAGGTGGGCGACCACGTAATCCCGCAGATCATCCCGGACCCCATCGACGTCCCAGTCCGCCCGCCGCAACAACCGCTGCATCCCATCCGGCGACACCTCACCCGAGCGTTCGGCCAGCGTCCAGCCGTTCTTGCGCTCCAACCCCGCGACCAGCCCGGACATGTACTCCCGCGCCCG
>NZ_DASQPW010000016.1:0-2836 GCF_035643755.1 Stackebrandtia sp.
TCGTACGCGTACGTCGAGGAGGCGCACCACCTGGATCGGGTGCTCGAGCTGTGGGAGGCGGTGCCCGACGCGGCCGAGCGGCTGGGGTTGGATCGCGCGGAGGTGTGCGTCCACGCCGCCGAGTGCTGCATGCTCAGCGGGGACTACCCGCGCGGCATCGCTTACGCGACAGCGGGTCTGGGATTCGTGGACGAGGCGCGGGAGCCCGAACGGGCGGCACGGCTGCTGGAGTATCGCGGTCGGCTGCGCGACCGCACCGACGCCACGGGCATGGCCGATCTGGAGCGCTCCTACGACCTGTTCGTTCTCGCCTCCAAGGCCGCGGGCCACGGTCGCGGCGCCGCGGCGGGCGCCAACGATCGGGAACCGTCGCCCGAAGCACCGACGCCGACCACACACGACATCGATCCTGGACGGTCCCGCGACCACGACGCCGTCACGGGCACCAACGGTCGGAAGCCGCCACGGGAGACGGGTCGCGGGCGGTCCCTCGGCCGCGGCAACGTGGCCGACACCAACGATCGGGAACCGTCGCCCGAAGCACCGACGCCGACCACGTGGGACATCGATCGGGGGCGGCTGCTCGGGTTGCGGGCGATGGCCACGGTGCGCGCCGACGCCGAGGCCGCGTTCGCGCTGGGTACCGAGGCGCTGGTCATCGGGCGCCGCACCGCCGACCCCACGGTCACGATTCGGGGTCTGCTGGTGGTGGGGGCCGTGACCTCCCACCTGGACCTGCTGGCCGAGGCGCTGTCGATCACCGAGGACATCCGCGACCACGACCTGATGATCACGGCGCTGATGTACCTGGCCATTCACCATGGGCGCCACGGTGATCAGCCCAGCTCGGCGCGGGCCGCCGCCGAGGGCATGCGGCGTGCCCAGCGGCTCGGTCTGGCCCGCAGCCGCGGCACCCACCTGGCGGGGTACCTGGCCAAGGCGCAGTTGTTGTCGGGCCGTGCGGACGCCGCCGCCGCGACGGTCAACGAGGCGCTAGCCGAGGATCCGCCGCCCATGTCGGCGGGAATCCTGCACGCGGTCGAGGCGCATGTGGCGGTGCTGCGAGGGGATCTCGACACCGCCTCCGAGCTGGCGGAGCGCCTGTCCCTTGACGACGAACGGCTCGGCACGCACTTCTTTCACCGCTGCCAGGTGCTGGCCCTGGTCGCCCTGGCGCGCGGCGAATCGGCGCGGGTGGGCGAGCTGCTCGACACCGCCCTGGCCAATCCGTCGTTTCGCGTCGTGCCCGCCGTGGAGCTTCGGCCGCTGCTGCTGGTCGCGGCGCTCAACCCCGACACCGTCGCCCGCGCCGCCGACCTCAGCCGTTCCCTCCCCGTGGACGGCCTGCTGGACGCCGCGTACCACGAGCTGATCGACGCGCTCACCACCAGCGGGGCCTCCGATGCCTGGGGCTCGGTGATCCCGGTCTGGCGGGAACGCGGCCACCCCTGGGAACTCGCGCTGAGCCTCGGGTTCGCCGCCCGCGCCGCCGATCGCGCCGACACCTCGGGATCGCTGCGCACCGAGGCCGAGGCGATCGCCGAACGCCTGGGCGCCCAGAAGCTATACGCCGCACTGGTTCCCGCGCCCGAGTTCGATGCCGCCAGGAGTGAGCTGTCGCAGCGCGAGCTCGAGGTGCTCGCCCTGATCGCCGAGGGCCTCAGCAATCGCCAGATCGCCGCCAAGCTGTACATCTCCCCCAGCACCGCGGGCGTGCACGTCTCCCACATCCTCACCAAGCTCGGCGCCGCCAACCGCACCGAGGCCGCCACGATCGCGCATCAGCGAGGACTCGTTTAAACACCCAAATACCTCAATCGCCCGATGACGGCGGGGTGTTTACCGACAGAGCCTGGTGCCATGACAAACAACCCGTACCCGCTGCGACCCGTCACCGATGCCGAGTTCCCCCGCTGGGCGCGCATGATCGCCGACACCTACGGCATCGACCGCACCGACGCCGAACTGGCGATCCAGCGCTCCGCCACCGACCTGAGCCGCACGGTCGGCGCGTTCGACGGCGCCACCCCCGTCGGCGGCGCGTCGATCTACCCGCGCAGGCTGACCGTCCCCGGCGCGCGGCTCGATGTCGCGGGGGTCGCCTCGGTCGCGGTGCCGCCCACGCATCGGCGGCGCGGCATCAACACCGCGATGATGCGCTACCAGTTGGAGGACATGCGTTCCCACGGCGAGGCCGTGGCGGCGCTGCGGCCCGCCGAGGCGGGCATCTACGGCCGCTACGGTTACGGCCCCGCCAGCCAGGGCGCGCAGTGGCGCGCCGACGCCCGCGCCATGGTTCTGCGCGGCGACACCGACTTCGGCGACGGAGCGATCTCCCTTCTGGACGCCGAAGGCGCGCGCGGCGTCATCGCCGCGGTGTACGAGCGCGTCGCGCGCGAGACGGTCGGCTGGCCCGACCGCGACGCCAGCGCCTGGGACCTGCGCCTGTTCGAACCGCCGCGCGGCGATCGCACCGCGATTCGCTACGCCGCCCACACGTCGAACGGTCGGGCCGACGGGTACGTCCTGTATCGACGGATGAGCCGCGGCGCCGAGATTCTCGAACTGGCCGCCGAGACCAGGGCCGCGCACGCCTCCCTGTGGCGGTTCATGATCGACATGGACCTGGTCGACCTCATCGAGTACGAGGCCGCCGTGGACGATCCGCTGCTTCACCTTCTGGTCGACCCCCGCGCCACCCGTCCGTCGGTGCAGGATCGGCTGTGGGTGCGCCTGGTCGATGTGGACGTCGCCCTGGCGGCTCGGCGCTACGCGGCCGACCTCGACGTGGTGATCGACGTCGCCGATCCCCTGTGCCCGTGGAACAACGGCCGCC
>NZ_DASQPW010000017.1:0-29147 GCF_035643755.1 Stackebrandtia sp.
CGTGCGGCACCGGCCGGTGGACGGGCCGCCGTACGCCGCGGGAACCCGTGACAGGCAGGAGAAGAAGGAGCCCCCGAAGCAGTGGATCGTGGTGGGCGCGGTGATTCTCGGCATGACCGGGGCCGCGGGCGTGAAGGCCGCCGCCAAACGGGGAAAGAAGTGAGGGGGCCGGCTCGCGCCGACCCCCATTTAATCTACTTAGGACGCGTGCGCCCGCAGTGCGGTGATGAACCACTCCATCGCGGGTATCCCCGAGGGGCGCTGCGGCCAGCCGTTCAGGATGCCCAGCAGTCCCCAATAGCGCTCCACGCGGCGGTCGGTGTAGACCGCCAGCTGGTCGGCCAGCCGGGCACGGTCGTCGCGCGGCACCGTGCCGTCGATGACCTCGCCGACGATCTCGCCGGCGCGCTTCGACGCGGGGTCCAGGCCCTCCTGCAGCGCCGACTGCGCCGCCTCGGCCATGGCGGCCTGATCGAACTGACCGGTGTACAGGTCGCTCCTGGAGCTCGCCGTCGCCATCTCTCGGGTGCGGGCCCGAAACTCCTTGTCCCGCACCAGCTCGGCCAGCTCCACCCAGGCGTCCACCTGCTCGGGGGACGGATCGTCGGGCAAATCGGCGGGCAGTTTCCGCATGCCCTGCGCGATGCGGGCACCCGGGTCGTCGGCGGGGACACCGGCGAACGTCTCGTCCACGAACTCGTCGATCACCTGCTGCCGCTCGGCGGCGGAAAGTTTCGCCATTTCGTTCATAATTCTCATCTCCTCGGTCGAACTTCGGCGTCGAGCGACCGATCGCAGCACCGCCCGCCGCACCCGCAGGGTGCGGATCTCGGCGTCGAGGGCGCGGACATGCGCTGCGGCGACGTCGGCCATGGTGGCCTGTCGACGCAGCACCGACTTCACGGTCGCCAGGTCCATTCCCAACTCGCGCAGGGTGCGCACCAGGTCGAGCCGCGCCACCGCCTCGGCGTCGTAGAGCCGGTATCCCGTACCGGATCGCGATGTCTCGGGGGTGACGCCCTCGTCCGACCAGAAGCGAATCGTGCGCACCGGCAGGCCGGTGCGTCGGGACAATTCGCCGATGGTGAACAGGGCTTTTCGGTCGCTCACGCCGTCCACGATCAACCTTCCAGCCGATGGAGAGTCAACCCGAATTGGCGGTTCGGGTGAATTATTTCTGTGTCGCCCAACACAGGATGCGCCATCCGTAATCTCCCAAGCGTGGAAACCGTCTGGTAGTGGCCGGGGACTGTGGACGTATAGTCGCTGCGGTCGATATATGGTCACCAACTACGGTCACGGATTCACTGGACATTAGGTAAGGGAGGCACGGCCATGAGTTCTCTGGACGCCCAGGAAACCTCGGCGACGGTGCACCAGTGGCGCCATCTGGCCAACCGCCACCAGGTGGGCTGGGGCGAGACTCTGCTCATCGCGCTGAACATCCACGGGCTGCGCTCGCACGGCGACGCCGGCGACACCATCCGGCTCAAGGTGCGCCCGCCCGACACCGAGGTGTTCCAGGTCGTGGTGCCCGCGGGCCGCGACACCTCCCCCTTCACCGTCGACGACACCGAGTTGCGCGTGGACGGCACCCCCGTGGCCGAGGTGGTGGACGTGCGCGCCGACAACGCCGTCAGCGGCTACCTGCGCGCGGGCGGCCGCGCCGCCACCGTGCACCCCTACGCCGGCGGCGACGAGACCGGAACCGGGGCCCAGGAGGCGTACTCGCGGCTGCTGGCCGACCTGGCGATCTCGCTGCCGCCCGACATGACGTTGTCCGATGTGGAAGAGGTGACGGTCTCGGCGGGCCGGTACCCCAACGAGGACGAGGCCATCGCCGACCTCACCAACCTGCGCACCGCCATGTCGAGTCTGGACATGGACGCGCGCATCGGCGTGCTGTCGTCGGTGGTGCGCACCGAGGAGGCCATGAACCGGCTGGCCGACCAGGTCGCGCCGTTCACCCTCTTCCTCGACGCCGACTACCCGTCCCACGGCACCGCCGAGGCCGGGCCGCTGTCGCAGGTGCTGGCGGCGGCGCGCGGCCGCGGCCACGAGACGTCCTTCACGTACACCGTCGGCAACGACCCGCTGGACGTGATGCGCGAACAGCTGCTTCCCTTGGCGCAGTACACCACCGTGTGGCCGTCGCTCTACATTCTGCAGACGCCGACCTCCGACGAGGACGCCGCGCACATCGCCCAGCCCGCCGATCGCCTCGACTTCTTCCTGCAGGCCCGCACCATGCTGGAGCGGATCTTCGCGCCCACGTCGCTTGTCCCCCAACCCTGGCGCTGCTACCGCGGGCTCTGGTACCGCGAATACTCGGGCGAACCGCTGCCGGGGCCCTGGATCTAGCGCCCCGTCGACATCGGAACGTCGACCGCCGGCGACGGCGCGGCATCGTCGCGGTGCGCGTAGTCGTAGCCCACGGCCAGCAGCAGCGCGATCAGCGCCGCGGCCACGGCGAGGCGCCGGATGCGCCGCCGGGAGCGGGGCGACACGTACCACACGATGGCCGCCACCAGCATGCCCGCGCCGATCAGGACGTAGAACTTATCCATGCGCACGCTCGTTCTCTTGGGGGTGCCTCCATCTTGCAGCACGCGCGGGAAAATCGGCTGTCGCGGCCCCGGGATCGGTGTTAGCGTCCCGCCATGGAAATCACCCGTGTCGATCCGTCCGATGCCGCCGCTGTCGCCGCCTGGCACGCCGCCTGGTCCGCCGGGGCCAGCGCCGGCCGCGTGGACCCTCCGGTCTATCTGCTGTCCGAGGTGGAGGTTCAGCTGCGGGAGGACAACCCCGACCGCAGCTACGAGATCGAGGCGTACGCCGCGATCGACGGCGGCGTCGTGGTGGGCGGGGCGACCCTGGAGTACCCGTTGCGCGACAACCTGCGGCTCGCCGAGATCGAGGTCGACGTACCCGTGGAGCGGCGCGGGCGCGGCGTCGGCGGGGCCCTGTACGAGCACCTGCTGAAGCGCGTGGAATCCCTGGGCCGCGGCATCGTCGCCACCGCGATCCAGCAGCCGATCGGCGGCGACGAGGTGCCCGCGGTGGCCTTCGCCACCAAGCGCGGCTTCACCAAGCGCAACACCGAGATCCGCCGCGTCCTGCGGCTGCCCGTGGACACCGCGCGGCTCGACGCGCTGGCCGCCGAGGCCGCGCCCCACATGGACGGCTACCGCGTCGAGACCTGGACGGGCCCCTGCCCCGAGGCGTACGCCGAGCAGTACGCCCACCTGAAGTCGCTGCTGATGACCGACGCCCCCACGGGCGAGATGGACTACGAGCAGCAGGTGTGGGACGTGGCGCGGCTGCGCGCCGACGAGGACATCACCGCCAAGCAGGGCCGCACCGTCCTGACGGCCGTGGCCGTGGCGCCCGACGGTTCCCTGGCGGGCCACACCCAGATCGGCCTGCCCGGCGCGGGCGACGGTCAACGGTCCTTCCAGTGGGACACCCTGGTGCTGCGCAAGCACCGCGGGCACCGCCTCGGCCTGGCCCTCAAGGTCGCGAACCTGCGCGCCCTGATGGCCGAGCATCCCGAGCGCGACCGCAACGAGACCTGGAATGCCTCCCAGAACGCCCCGATGAACGCCGTCAACGACAAGCTGGGGTTCCAGTCGATCGAGGAATTCCAGGAATGGCAGCGTGACGCCGTCGCGGGCTGAGCCCGGCCGCGACCCGGCGTGAGCGCGCCCGCTCCGTCTCTTCGTCGGTGTGGCGTCTCACGCCCATTTAGGTTGTGCACAATCTAATTGGGCGCTATGTTTTTGGGGTGACCGAAAACCCGCTGATACTGCGCGACCAGGTGTGTTTCGCGCTGTACTCCGCACAGCACGCCGTCACCGGCCTGTACCGGCCCCTGCTCGACGAACTGGGGATCACCTACCCCCAGTTCCTGGTGCTGCTGGCGCTGTGGGAGGCCGACGGCCGCTCCGTCTCACAGATCGGCGCCGTGCTGCGCCTGGACTCCGGCACACTGTCCCCATTGATCAAACGCCTGGAACAGCAGGGCCTGGTCGAAAGGCGACGCGACGCCGCCGACGAACGCCGGGTCCGGGTCCACCTGACCCCGGACGGCCACCGGCTCCGGGAACAGGTGAGCGACGTCCCCCGACAGGTGGCCGTCGCCGCCGGGCTCACGCCCGAAAGCCTGTTCGCGCTGCGCGACACGCTCAACTCGATCACCGCATCCATCCACCACGACCAATCCAAGGACTGACTTCATGAAGACGCTCTACACAGCACACGCCACCGCCACCGGGGCGGGACGCAACGGCCATGTGTCCACGGACGACAAACGACTCGACTTCGACCTGGCGATGCCCACCGCCCTGGGCGGCGCCGGCGGCGCCACCAACCCCGAGCAGCTCTTCGCCGCCGGGTACGCCTCCTGCTTCCACAGCGCCCTGCAACACGTCGCCAGGCAGCACAAGGTGGACCTCGGTTCCTCGACCGTGGCCGCCAGCGTCGACCTCGGTTCCGACGGCGACGGTTTCGGTCTGGCGGTGGCGCTCACCGTCGTCGCGCCCGACCTCGACGCCGCCACCGCGCAGGACCTGGCGGACAAGGCCCACCAGACCTGCCCGTACAGCAAGGCCACCCGCGGCAACATCGACGTCACCGTCACGGTCGCCAAGGAGGTCGCGGCATGAGCTTCACCTCCCAGGAGATCCACCTGACCCGCCGCCCCGAGGGCTGGCCGGTGCCCGAGGACTTCGCCACGGTCACCGTCGAGATTCCCGACCCGGGTCCCGAGAAGATCGTGGTGCGCAACACCTTCCTGTCGGTCGACCCGTACATGCGGGGCAGGATGAACGACGTGCCGTCCTATGTGCCCCCATATCAGCTCGACGAGCCGATGGAGGGCGGCGCGATCGGCGTGGTGGAGGCCTCCGGCAGCGACAAGTTCGCGGTGGGCACCCACGTCCTGCACAACGACGGCTGGCGCGAATACTCCCTGGTGGACGCCGCGGCGGCGCGCGCCGTGGACCCGTCGGTCGTGCCGAGCACCTCGCTTTACCTTGGCGGCCTTGGCATGCCCGCTCTCACCGCGTACGTCGGGCTGCTCGACTACGCCTCGCTGAAGCCGGGCGACACCGTGTTCGTCTCGGGCGCGGCGGGGGCCGTCGGCCAGGCGGCGGGCCAGATCGCCCGCCTGAAGGGCGCGAAGAGGGTGATCGGCAGCGCGGGCTCGCAGGAGAAGATCGACTTCCTGGTCAACGATCTCGGCTACGACGCGGCGTTCAACTACCGCGACGGCTCGGTCAACCGCCAGCTGCGCCAGGCCGCGCCCGACGGCGTCGACGTCTACTTCGACAACGTGGGCGGCGACCACCTGGAGGCGGCGATCGGCGCGATGAATCTCCACGGCCGCATCACGATGTGCGGCGCGATCGCCCAGTACAACGCGACGGAGCCGCCCGCGGCGCCCCGCAATCTCGCGCTGTTCATCGGCAAGCGCCTCACCATGCGGGGAATGCTGGTGCTGGACGACTTTCAGCGGATGCCCGCGTTCGTCTCCGACGTCAGCGGCTGGCTGGCCTCGGGCGACTACGTGGCGCGCGAGACCGTGGTGGACGGCATCGACCACACGGTCGACGCGTTCCTGGGCATGCTGCGCGGCGAAAACGTCGGGAAAATGGTCGTCAAAGTCTTAGGTAATTGGTCCCCAAAGGCTACGGACTGTTGGCCTTTGGGGATTTTCTGTGACCCAATCCGTTGCGATATGTGCATGTGTTGATTACGATGAGTGGACGTTGCCAGTGACGCCCAACACAGGCCCTTCGTCTACAGAGGTCACGCGACTTGCCGAACTTGACATACACCGACGCGGCTCGAGACATCCTCCAAGCACTGGGGACTGGTGAAACCCTGTCCCGCAAGGAGATCCACGCTCGATCCGACCGCGAACCCGACCACCGAATCGATGCCAGGCTATCCGCCCACGGTCACGTACTGATCGAAAAGGTGGGGCGGGCGTACACGTACACCCTGACCCCCGACGGCATGAAGTACGTGCGCGAAGAGCTCGACGTCCCCGTCGAAGCCGCCGCCGAGATTCCCGATCGGCTGTCCAACGACGAGAGGATGGCGCTGTTCGCGCTGCTGTCGCCGTCCCTTCGGGTGGCGATCGCCGACGTCAGGCACCGCCTCGGCGTCGTCATCAGCGACAAGATTCGGGACTCGTTGGAGCGCAGGGGTTTGGCCGTCGTCGTCCGCGGTCGCCTCATCCGCCTCGAACTCACCGAAGAGGGCTGGCGGGTCGCCGAGGACGAGCTGTCCCGCCCCGGCAAGGCCGACGATCATCCCCTGCTGCGCTTGTTGCACCACCACTGGTCTCAGGTGCTGGGCACCTTGCGGGCCCGGGGCCTGGGCCTGGTCGACATGTTCGCCGAGGCCCACGGCCGGGCGGTGGAAACGGCGCCGAAGACCAAGCCGAAAACCGTTGGGGCCCGGGTCATCGACGCCTACGACGAGCTGGTGCTCACCCCAGGCGGTTGGGTCGGCCTCGCGCGGCTGCGCGACCATATGTCTGATGTGGATAAACCCGAGCTCGACGGGGTGCTGTCCGCGCTGTTTCGCGACGGTCGGATCAAGCTGATCGCGGAGGTCAACCAGAAGACGCTGACCGACCACGATCGGGCCGCGGCCCTGCGCGTCCTGGGAGATGACAAGCACCTGTACGCGGCGGGATGACAATGGACAATCGGGAACGGGAAGTGTTGGCGGCACTGCGCTTTGAGGCGGTACCCACCGAACGAACCGTGTGGAGCGAACAGCTGTCACACGTCAACGGCCTGAACCAACCCGTCTACGACCGCGTAAGACGCGAGATCAGCGCCCTTCGATCGGGGAGGGCCGATTCGCCCCCGGGGCTGGTCGTCCACGGCGAGCAGGGCTCGGGGAAGAGCCACCTGATGTGGTGGTCGCGGCAGCTCGTCTCGGGCATGGGCGGATACTTCTTCAACATTCAGCCCGACGGCAGGGTCGATACACTATGGACTCGTGTCGTCAACTCCATCGTGACGGACCTGCAGGAACCGCTGAGGACGGGGCGTCCCACGGCGCAGCCCGTCACCCAGTTGTCGCTGTTTCTCAAGCGCCTGTGCGCGAAGAAGCTCGACATGGACGAGCCCGCGGTCAAGGTGTTGTGCGGGGAGGCGAGGATCACCTCGGCCGAGGCTCTCGAGAAGCTGGCCGATTTCTCCGATCGTCTGCGTTCCGTGCACCCCAATCGCGACCTGCGCAACGCCGCACGCGCCCTGGTTCTCATCGCCATCCGCGACGACGACGCCAACATTGCGGGCACCACATACCTGCGCGGCAACGCCGACGAAGAGGACTCCAGGCGCCGTTGGGGACTGCTTCCCGTCGACCCCGGCGCGCCCGACATTCTGGTGCGTCACTTGTCGAGCGTCCTGGCGATGGCGGGCCCGTCCGTGTTCGTCGTCGATCAGATCGACAACATGGTGGTTCAATCGGGGCATTCGACCGAAGACGCGGGATCCGTCGACGGATCGGCCGATCTCGCAGCGGCGTTGATGACGATTCGCGAGAAGCTGAGCCGCAGCATCACCGTGATCTCCTGTCTGGATCACACGTGGGAGACGATCCGATCCCGAGCGACACGAACGGCATTGGACCGCTTTCACGACGAATACGAGCTAAGCCCGATTCGGGACCCGCGACTGGCTCGTCGTTTGATCGCGAAGTTCCTCAACGATCAGTATTACGACATGGGCTTCGTCCCTCCCCATGCCACGTGGCCCATACCCGACACCGCGTTTGACGAGGTAGCGGGAATCCTTCCGCGCCAACTCATCCAACACGTGGGTAGCCATGTTCGCGCATGCCTCGATGCCGACGCATTGGTGCCGTTGAAGGGGTTCGGCGAACACGACCCCGAGCCCGTTGTCGACGAGGAGACGGCGCGCGTCCAGGAGCGCTACCTCGATCATCTTCGCGAGGTCCCCTTGGACAGTCTCAAGGAGACCAAGGCCGAAAGGGAACTGGGGCGAACCCTCACCGCCGCGGCCACGGCGCTCGCGGTGGAGCTGGGATGCGAGGACCGCGTCACGATCCAAGAGGTCGGTAAGGGCGCCGAATCCGCGTCCACCCACTGCAACATCACCACCCCCGATGGGACCACGATCTTCCTGCGCGGGGTCAACACCACGCGTGCCTCCGCCGTGGGTTCCCGCCTCGACAACGCTCGGGAGGTGGCGTTCGCGGAGCCACAGCCGTCGCACCTGCTGATCGTCAACACCAACCCCTGGAAGCTGACGCCGCGAGTGGAGCGCGCGATGGATGATGTGAAGGGAGCGGGCGGCACAATAATCCATATTGGAGACGAAGAGCTGCGGACCTTGAAGGCCGTGCAGCTGACCACCACGGGAAGTTCCGATGAGGTGCTGCGATGGCAGCGGCATTACCGACTCATGAGCTCCACACAGCTGGGTTCGGCCCTGCTGCCGCTGTTGAGCCTGGATACCGATGAGCCCGCGGAACCCGCTGTCGGCCCCGAACCATCCCCGACCACCGAGCCCTCGATCGTCGACAACGCGATCCCCCTGGGCGAGGACGACTCCGACAAGGTCATCAACCTCGACCTCGAGGCCCTGCGCAAGCACATCGCCGTGTTCGCCAGCTCGGGATCGGGCAAGACCGTCCTGCTGCGCCGCGTCATCGAGGAATGCGCGCTGCGCGGCGTCAGCACCATCGTCCTGGACCCGAACAACGACCTCGCGCGCCTCGGCGACCCGTGGCCTTGCGCGCCCACCGGCTGGTGGCCCGGCGACGCCGAACGCGCCACCGACTACCTGGACGGCACCGACGTCGTGGTGTGGACCCCTGGCGTCACGCGCGGCAACCCCCTGACACTGCAACCGTTTCCCGACTTCACCGCCGTCGCCGACGACCCCGACGAGCTGCGGCTCGCCGTCGACATCGCCGTGGCGGCACTGGCGCCGCGCGCCCGCATCGACGGCGAGAACCACCAGTCGGACGGCCGTCGCGCCGTCCTGCGCGAGACCATGATGCGGTTCGCGCGACGAGGCGGAGGGGACCTCGCCGCGCTGATCGACATGCTGCTCGCCCCGCCCGACGAGGTGCTGGACCTGCCGTCCGCCGCCAAGCACGCATCCTATGTGGCCTCGGCGCTTTCCTATGCGCGATCGAACGACCCGCTGTTCGACGGCGAGGGAACCCCCTTCGACCCCGACCGACTCCTCACCCCCGCCAACGGTTTTCGTGCCCGCGTGTCGGTGATCAACCTCGCCGGCGTCCCCGACGACAACCGCCCCGCGTTCATCAACCGACTCCAGATGGCGCTGTTCTCGTGGATCAAGCGCCACCCCGCCAGGGACAAGCCGCTCAGCGGACTGTTCATCATGGACGAAGCCCAGACGTTCATCCCCTCGGGCAGGTCGACCCCGTGCACCGAAAGCACCCGCAACCTCGCCTCGCAGGCCCGCAAGTACGGTCTCGGGTTGCTGTACGCCACCCAGGCGCCGCGCGGGATCGACAGTCGCATAACGGGAAACGCCGCCAGCCACATCTACGGTCGCGTCACGGTTCCCGCCCACGTCGGCGCCGTCAACGCGATGGCCCGCGCCCGCGGCGAGGAGCCCCCGCGGATCACGGGGCTGACCGCGGGCCACTTCTTCGCCTCGCTGGAGGGCCGCCCGCTGGCGGCGATGACGGTCCCGATGTGCCTGAGCCACCACGGATCGCCGTTGGAGGAAGCCGAGATCATCCAGCGCGCCCGCGATCGGAGGTGACGTCGCGATGGACGGCGTCATCGAGCAGCTGATGAGCGAGTTCTGTGCCGAGCGGGATCTGGCCAGACTGCCCGAGTCCGAACGGTTCGAGATCTTCGCGCTCCACTGTGTTCTCAACGAGCACGCCGTCGCGCCGTTCGACGCCGCCGAGTTTCGCATCGGGGGTGGCGCCGACGGCGGCTTCGACGGCTATGCCGTGGTGCTGGGCGAACAGCTGTACCGCGACCCGAAGGAGTTGGGCGCCGCCATCTCCGCCGCCAGCGACGTCACGCCGACGATCGTCATCGTCCAGGCGAAGACGTCGACGAGCATGAGTCGGTCGGTGATCGCGGACCTGCGGGTGCAGGTGGAGCAGATCCTGCACACCGAAGACGTCGTCGGCAACTCCTCCGACGCGTTGCCGCTGCGGGAATGCCTGTGGGTCATGAAGCGGAATCTGCCGCGGCTCAGCGCTCGGGGCGTGCGGGTGGTGATCGCCTACGTCACCACCGCGCCGCGGGCCAACGCCGAGCTGCTGCGCAACGCGGAACAGGCATCCCGCGCCCTGGCCGACATCGGGATCGTCAAGGACGTGTCCTTCCAGTGCGTCGGGCGCGAGGCGCTGGCGAGGCTGTACGACAGGGCACAGTGGTCAAAGACGTCGCCGCTGGAGTTTTCGAGCTTCTACTCGATGCCCACCGATTCCGGTGTCACACGGGGGCGTCAGGGGCTGGTGCCCGCCAGAGCCCTGGTGAGGGCGCTGTCCGACGACGGGGATGTGTTGATCCCCGCGCTGTTCAGCGAGAACCTTCGCGAGTACCGCAAGGGTGCCGAGGTCAACGAGGAGATCCGGGCGACCCTGCGCGACGATCGCAAGCGCCAGCTGTTCGCCACGCTCAACAATGGAGTGACCATTGTGTCCCGAACGCTGCGCGTGTGGCCCGATGCCACGGTGATGATGCGCGACTTTCAGGTCGTCAACGGCGCCCAGACCTGCCACGTGCTGGCCGAGGAGCGGCAGCTGTTGGACGACGTCTGGGTGAAGGTCCAGGTCCTGGAGTGCGATGACGACGACATCATCAACGAGATCGTCATGGCGACGAATCGACAAACCGCGATCCCTCGGACATACCTCGTCAACCGGCGCTCGCTGTTTCGCAGGCTCGAGGTCCACTATCGACGCCAACGGGCCCTGGGCCGTCCGTTGCTGTTCGGGCGACGGCCCGCCAAGGGCGGCAACGATCTGCGCAGCGGCGTCATCAGCCTGAGCCGCCAGTTGCTCGCCCACGTCGCGATGTTCGGCCCCCTGCCCCCGTCCCGCGGGCACCGCGACCTCGATGGCCAGATCGACAAGCTCTTCGCCAACGCCGCCGTGGAGTCGTTCTACACCGCGGCGGCGGCGCTGTACCGCTGGAACTGGCTGGTCGCGTCCAAACGCATCGCCGCCAAGTACGGTCCGCTTGGCTACCAGGCGATCGCCGCGCTCGGCGTCCTGCACGGCCTGCGGCCGTTGGACGTCTCCGAGCGGAAGCAGGTGGGGCGCCTGTCCCCCGTCGACGAGGTGATCTGGCACGACGGCCGCTGGGAGCGCCTGGCCATCGACATTCAGTCCATACTGGATGACGCCCTGGACGGCCTTTCGTCGCCCGACCCGCGCGCGGCCGCGACGTCCGTCGGATTCGGCAGGTCGGTCGTCGCGCTGGCGGCCCGGCGCCCCCGTCGCTGACGGATCTGTCGTTTTACCCCCTCCCACCACCGTCTTTGCCCTTACCATGCCTACTGTGTACCTGTGGGGAGGGGCGACCACCACCGAGTCGTTCTGGGTGCGCGGCAGGGTCGACGGCCGCCGCGCCCGCCTCGCCGTGGCGCCCGACCCCGGCCTCGCCGACCCCGTCTACTTCGGCCCCGCCAACGCCACCGACGACAAGGTGGTGTCGCTGCGCGCCCGCCGGCTCGAGCCCGCCACCACCTACCACTACGCGTTCGAGGTCGACGGGAAACTGAACCGCGAGGTCACGGGCCGCATCCGCACGCTGCCGCCCCTTGACGCGCCCGCCGACTTCACCGTGGCGGCGTTCAGCTGCGCGGGCCTCTACCCGCACTCGCCCGGCATCGGCGACGTCCTCGCCCCGCAGCGCCTCAGCAACACCGCGACCTTCCGCACGGTCGTCGACCACCACGACCCGATCCAGGTGGTACGCCTCGGCGACGACGACTACTACGACCTGGGCTCGGGTCGCCACAAGATCAAGGGCGGCGCCTGCGTCGCCAACTTCCGCCGCGCCATCGACGACCAGCTGGCCCAACCGAATCAGGCGTACCTCAACCGCATGTGCGCCGTCCAAAAGGAACGCGACGACCACGACGGCGGCCCCAACAACCACGACCGCGCGGGCGACTCCATCGAGGCGTTCCTTCAGGTCTATCGCGAACGCGTCCCCCACTACGAGCTCACGGTGCCCCGCAACAACTTCCAGTCCTGGCGCATCGGGCCCGCCCAGTTCGTCCTGTGGGATTCCCGCTCCGACCGCGACCCCAACGAGTTCGGCGACATCGGCACCAAGAGCATGCTCGGCCCCAACCAGCGCTTCGCCTTCGCGCAGGTCCTGGCCCGCTCCAGCGCCGACATCCTCGTCATCTACTCCCCCTCGGCCTGGTATTCGGGCAGCGAGGACAGCTGGGCGCGCTTCGGCGCCGAACAACAGTGGGTCCTCGACCGCCTCGACGCCCACGGCTGGACCGACCGCGTGTTCATCGTCCAGGGCGACATCCACGCCCTCGGCCTCGACACGGGAACCCACACCCCGGGCGGAATCCCCGTCCTCCAAGCCTCCGCAATGGACTCGTGGTCGGGCAAGCCCGGTTCCCGTTGGGACACGGGCCCCTCCGAGCCCGGCGGCGACCAGTACGGCACCATCCACATCGCCGACGCCGACGGCGACCTCCAGGTCACGATGTCGGCCTGGCGCCAGACCGACCGCCGCCGCACCCACACCTTCACCGTCCCCGCCAAACCCCGCACCCTCTCCGCCGACATCACCCTGCTCGACATCCACGAGGCCGTCCACGAACTCACCGCCCGCGTCGAAAGCACCGAGCGCCGCCAGGAAACCGTCCGCGACCGCCTCGAGTCCCGCCTGCTGACCCGCGAACTCCTGTTGCGCTACATCACCATCGGCGTCGCCGCGATCGCGATCGTGGCGCTCGTCCTCGCCCTCGTCACCTGACCGCCCACGGGTTCGCCCGCACCCCACGGCCTTCCGACCACCAGGCCCGATCCCCACGCGCCCGCTCCACCCCGAGCACGTCAACATCGAGGGAGCTTTCGGCTGCCCTCCAGGACTTTCCCACCGCCATGCCCGATCGGCACGCCGTCCTCACCTGACCGCCCACGGGTTCGCCCGCACCCCACGGCCTTCCGACCGCCAGACCCGACCCCCACGCGCCCACTTCACCCCGAACACGTCAACATCGAGGGAGCTTTCGGCTGCCCTCCAGGGCTTTCCCGCCGACGACGAGGCGCTGTGTCTCGCCGATCGGCACGCCGTCGTCGCCCCGCTCACCCGAGTATCGTCTTGGGTTGCCGCCCAGGGGTTTGCCGCCGCCGCGATCGCGCCACGTCCCTCGTCGCGATCGCCTCCGCTCACGGGCGGACGACCCGACGTGATGCCCGTCGCGCCGCCGTTCTTCCGCTGGCCAGCTCGCGGTTCTTCGCGTAGGGTGCCGAGCATGCATTCGACAGTGCTTCCCCCGCCCGCCGCTTAAGGCGGGTCGTCTTCACCAGGGCGCGAATCCCACGGATTCGGCGCGGTCATGGTCACGCCCGCAGACGGGATCCCTCGACCATTTCTTCCACCTGGAGAACGCACTGTGTCCAACACCTCCGCCGAAACCTTCGCCCTGCCCGCCGCCCATCGGGTGCGGCGCGGCCTGATCTGTCTGGCCGTCGCGGGCGCCGCCTGGGGCACCACGGGTGCCACCGCCGACGTCATCTACCGCACCAGCGACCTCGGCCCGATCGCCGTCTCCTTCTGGCGCCACATCGGCGGGCTCGCCCTGCTGCTGGCGTACGGGGCCGTCCGCCGCGGGCGCTCCGCCGCCCCCACCCCGTCCGCGCGTCGCCCCCGCCGGGCGCTCGTGCTGTTGGGCACGGGGGTCGGACTGGCCGTCTTCCAGACCGCCTACTTCGCGGCCGTCCAGGAAACGGGCCTGGCCGTCGGCACCATCGTCACCCTCGGCGCGGGCCCCGTGTTCACCGCGATCGGCGGCCGGTTCCTCCTCAACGAGCGCGTTCGACGCGGCGGCCTGTTCGCCGTCGGCGGCGCCGTCGTCGGCCTGGCCATCCTGGTCCTGGGCAACCACCACAACGGCGCGGTCCGCCCGTTCGGCGTGGCGCTCGCCGTGATCTCGGCGGCCGCGTACGCCACCGCGACCCTGCTGGCCCGATCCACCGCGCGCCACGGCGTCGGCGAGGACCCGCACCGCCTCACCGTGTGGTCCTTCGCCGTCGGCGCGATCGGCCTGTTCCCGTTCGCGCTCGCCGAGGGCCTCCTCCCCCACACCGCGCACCCCAGCCACGTGGTGCTGCTGCTGATCTACCTGGCCCTGGTCCCGACCGCGCTGGCCTACCCGCTGTACTTCACGGGAACGGCGGTGGTGCGGGCGGCCACCGCGACGGTGGTGATGCTGATCGAGCCCGTCAGCGCCGCCGTCCTGGCGGTGACGCTGTTGGGCGAGGCCCTGTCGGTGGCGACGGTCGCGGGCACGGCGGTCCTGCTGACCGCGGTGATCGGCCTGGCGATCGCCGAATCGCGGCTGCCCGCGAACCCCCGGCACGAGGCGGCCTGACCCGCCTCACTGGACAGTCCCCGCGTCGACGGGCCGCAGCTCGGCCTGGATCAGCATGTGGGGACTGTCCATGGTGAACGGTTCGCCCCGATGGCCGCCCTCGATCCGCGCGACGGCGAACCCCGCCTCGGCCAGCATCAGCTCGATCTCGTACCGATAGATCGGCCGCCACCACAGCTCGTACGGGCGTCGCGTCACCGTTCCCGCGTCGTCCAGCTCGTCGTACCACCCGTGCAGGCGCTGCCGCTGACCCTCGCCCAGCGGGTCGCTCATGGCGAACCGCGTGTACGAATGTCCATTGTCGACCCTCCGCCGCGTGAAGAACGGCGTCGGCACCCCATTGCCGCCCAGGTTCAGATCCAGCGGGTTCGCCAGATCCAGCACCAGGGTGCCGCCCACCCGCAGCCGCGCGGCGATCGACCGCAGCGCCCGTCGCTGGGCCTCGAAGTCCGCCACGCACAGCAGGCTGTTGAACCCGCAGATCGCCATCCCGAAGCCCCGCGGCTCAAGAGTCAGCTCCGTGATGTCCTGCCGCACCAACCGAACCCGCCGCCGTACCTCCACGGTCTCCCGCTCCAGCGCCGCGGCGCACCGCTCCAGCATCCCCGCCGACAGGTCCACCCCGCACACCCGAAACCCGTTCCGCGCCAAGGCGACCGCGATCCGCCCGCTGCCGCAGCACAACTCGAGAATCTCCCCGTCGGCCAGCTCCGCGGCCAGCTGGAGGTACCGCTCCACGTCGTACCGCACACCTTGATACACGGTGACGTCGTCCACGTTCTCGGGAAACGGATTGACCACGGTCGACGGATAGTCGCTGTCGTAGTAGTCGACGGCCACGGCATTGTCTTGTGCTTCAACGGTCATGCCGTCAATCGTGTCGCCCGATCGCCCGATCGGCTGGCGACAACGCGACGTCATGGTATATACCGTTTTGTCGGTTTCTCCCCGCGCGATGAAATATCGTGAGCCCCACGGCGATGAGTTTCGCCCCCACGTTCGGTCTGCCCTTACGACACCGTTCCACACGGAATCAAGGAGCACATCATGACCACCACCTACACCTTCGACGTCTTCTCCAGCCTCGACGGCTTCGGCACCGCCACGGGCGACTGGACGGGCTACTGGGGCAAGCAGGGCCCCGAGCTCCTGTCCCACCGCCTCTCCCTCTACGACGAGGACCAGCGGATGGTGTTCGGCGCCAACACCTACCGCGCCTTCGCCCAGATGCTCGCCGACAGCGGCCCCGACGACGACGTCCGCGACCCCTGGGTCACCCGCATGCGCAACCTCCCCGCCACGGTCATATCGACCACGCTGCGCCCACCGCTCGACTGGCCCGACGCGACGGTCGCCGCGGGCGACGCCGTCGACATCGTCGCCCGCCTCAAGGAGGAATCCCCCGTCCCGCTGCGCTCCCACGGCAGCCTGTCGATGAACCGCGCGCTGATGGCCGCGGGCCTGGTCGACCGCGTCCAGGTCACCGTCTACCCCGTGATCACCGGCCAGACGGGAACCGAACCGATCTTCGAAAACGCCGCCGACTTCGACCTCGAACTGCTCGAGGCCCACACCCTCGACGGCAACATCCAGGAACTCACCTACCGCCCGACCCTGCACGGCTGAGCCCAAAGGAAAACGCCCCCTCCGACGTTCCCGTCGGAGAAGGGCGTTCCACTGTGGTGCGCCGTCAGGGACTCGAACCCCGAACCCGCTGGTTAAGAGCCAGCTGCTCTGCCAATTGAGCTAACGGCGCGTGAGCGGCCTTGGGGCCGTGCACGAGCAGAAACATTAGCATGTGCCCTCCGAGGGCGCGAGGCAGTATGGGGCCGACGGAAAGGCGGCGCGAATCGCGACGTCATCGGCCAACCAGGTGTCGCCGAGTCGTCGCGATACGGCAGACTCGGAGGTCTCGATCCATCGAACGAAGGAACAGCGATGCGTGACAACTTCCACGCCGACCTCGACGCGTTGAACGGACAGTTGGTCGCCATGTCGCGTTCGGTGGCCGATGCCATGCGCACCGCCAGCGCGGCGCTCGTGGACTTTGATCCCGATCGCGCCGACGCCGTGATCGCCGGGGACAGCGACATCAACGCGCTCCAGTTCGGTGTGGACGATCGGGTGTTGGAGATCATGACGCGGCGCCAGCCCGTCGCGTCCGACCTGCGGTTCATGCTGTCGTGCATCCGCATCACGACCGACCTGGAACGCATGGGCGACATGGCCTCGCACGTCGCGAAGCTGGCGAGGCGGGTCGCCTCCAACGGGGCGTTGACGCAGACGGTGCCGATCTTCCGGTCGATGGCCGCCGCCGCGGGCCGCATCGCCGACAAGACCACCCAGATCCTGGCCACCCGGGATCAGCTGGACGCCACGCAGCTGGACCTCGACGACGACGAGATGGACGCGCTGTACGCGCGGCTGCTGGGTGAGTTGGCGTCGGGGTGGGAGCACGGGGCCGAGGCGGCGGTGGACGTGGCGATGTTGGGGCGTTCGTATGAGCGGTACTCGGACCACGCCGTGCGAATCGGACACCAGGTCGTATACCTCGTCACGGGGGATATTCACCTCGACCGCCCACAGTGAGCCCACGCACAAAACAGTAGAAATCAGGCGTGGGTGAGCGGCCCCTCGGCGTCGTTCATTCAACGTTCATCTCAGTGTCTCTACCCGAACACCGACCTGCATTTACATGGCCAGTGAATCCAAGTCATCAACAAATGGTCGGCGTGAACAACCGGCCGAACTCGGAGTAGAGACAAACGTGACTACACAACTGCGAGGCCGCATCGTGCCTCTCGTGGCCATCGGTGCTCTGGCGCTCGGCATGGCGGCCTGCGGTGGCGGCAACGGCAGCGGCGACACCGACCTGCAAGCGGATCTCGCCGCGTCGGGTTCCAGCTTCGAAGACCCGTTCATCCAGGCGTCACTGGACGGCTTCGCCAAGGAGGCGCCGAACGTCAACGTGAACTACGACGCCACCGGCTCCGGCACCGGCAAGAAGGACTTCGGTAAGAACACCACCGACTTCGCCGGCACCGACAGCCTGGTCAAGCCCGAAGACGGCATCAAGGACGGCAGCTACGTGTACGTGCCCACCGTGGCCGCGCCGATCACCATCTCCTACAACCTGCCGGGCGTGGACAAGCTCCAGCTGTCCGCCGACACCCTGGCCGACATCTTCCAGTCCAAGGTGAAGACCTGGAACGACCAGGAGATCGCCAAGGACAACCCGGACCTGAAGGGCAAGCTGCCCTCGACCAAGATCACGGTGGCCCACCGCTCCGACGGCTCCGGCACCACCAGCAACTTCACCACGTACCTGAAGAAGGCCTCCAAGAAGTGGAAGCTGGGCGCGGGTGAGACCGTCGAATGGCCCAAGGACACCCAGGGCGGCACCAAGAACACCGGTGTCGCGCAGATCATCAAGCAGTCCAAGGGCGCCATCGGCTACGTGGACCTGGCCGACGCCAAGGAAACCAAGCTGCACTTCGCCAACGTCAAGAACCAGGCCGGCAAGTACGTCGAGCCGACCCTCGACGCCGCCGCCGCCGCGGTGGAGGGCGCCAAGGTCAACGACGACGTGTCGTACGACCCGCTGAACGCCAAGGGCGACACCGCCTACCCGATCACCTCCCCGACCTACCTGCTGCTGCGCACCGAGTACACGGACGCCAACAAGGGCAAGGCCGTGAAGGCCTTCGTGAAGTACCTGCTGGGCGACGGCCAGGACAAGGCCGAAAGCCTCAACTTCGCCAAGCTGCCCGACTCGCTGCTGGAGAAGGCCAAGGCTCAGCTGGACAAGGTCAAGGTCAAGGGCTGACGAACGATCCGTAACCCGATGCACTCCGCCCCGGCAGGCCAACGGCCTGTCGGGGCACTCCCACAACGGAAGTGACTACAGTGACCACCCTCGATCACGAGAAACCCGAGCTGTCCGCCAAGGGCGGCGTGGGTTCCGATCGCCTGTTCCGCTGGGCGGTGCTGGGTGCCGCGCTCATGGTGCTGATCATCCTGGCGCTGATCCTCGTCACCACGGCCAACGAGGCGATGCCCGCGTTCAGCGAATCCGGGCTCGGCCTGATCACCGGGCAGCGCTGGGCCCCCAGCGACCCCCACTCGCCGATCTACGGCGCCCTGACCTTCATCTACGGCACCGCGCTCACCTCGGTGATCGCGCTGATCATCGCGGTGCCCGTGTCCATCGGCATCGCCCTGTTCCTCACCGAGCTGGCGCCGCGCTGGCTGCGCACCCCCGCCGTCACCGTCATCGACCTGCTGGCGGCCGTGCCGTCGGTGGTCTTCGGGCTGGTGGGCGTGCTGGTGATCGCGCCGGGCATCGTGCCGGTCTACTCGTGGCTGCACGACGTGCTCGGCGGCGTGCCGCTGCTGGGCAGCCTGTTCGGCGAACCGTCCAGCAACGGACGCAGCTTCGCCACCGCGGGCCTGATCCTGGCCATCATGGTCATCCCGATCATCACCTCGATCGGCCGCGAGGTCTTCTCGACCGTCCCCGCCGCCGACAAGCAGGCCGCGTACGCGCTGGGCGCCACCCGCTGGGAAATGATCAAGGGGGCGGTGTTCCCGCACAGCTTCGGCGGCCTGGTGGGCGGCACCATGCTGGGCCTGGGGCGCGCCATGGGCGAGACCATCGCCGTGGCCCTGATCATCGGGGCCTCCACCCAGATCACGCCCAACGTCTTCGACAGCGGCAACACCATGGCCTCGGTCATCGTCCTGGAATGGGGCGAGTCCTCCGGTGTCCACACCGCGGCGCTCATCGCCATCGGGGTGCTGCTGTTCGCCATGACCATCATCATCAATGTCGCGGCGCGCGTGATCGTGCGGCGCGCCGAGATTCGCATGAAGGGGGCGGCGTCCTCATGACCGTCACCACGCCCAACGCGGCGGCCGCGCCGCGCACCGCGCCCGACCTGTCCCGCCACTCGCTGCCGCTGGGCCGCCGCTTCCGCGACCGCTTCGCCACCGTGCTGATCGCCGCGGCGCTGCTGGTCGCGATCGTCCCGCTCGGGGTGGTGGTGTACGAGGTGATCACGCGCGGCGGCAGCGCCATGAGCCTCGACTTCCTCACCGCCGACATCCCGCACGACTACCGCGCCTTCGGGCCCGGCATGGGACCGGCCATCACCGGGACCCTCCTGATCACCGGCCTGGCCGCGCTGATCGCGATCCCGCTGGGCGTGCTCGGCGCGATCTACCTCAACGAGTACGGCAAGCAGAGCCCGCTGGCGCGGTTCATCCGCACCATGGCCGACGTCATGACCGGCGTCCCGTCGATCATGATGGGCCTGTTCATCTACGTCATGTGGGTGGAGAACGTCGAGACCAAGTCCGGCTTCGCCGGTTCGCTGGCCCTGGCCTGCCTGATGCTGCCGATCGTGATCCGCTCCAGCGAGGAGATGCTGCGGCTGGTTCCCGACGAGCTGCGCCAGGCCAGCGCCGCGCTGGGGGCGCGCAAGTGGCGCACCACCCTGACCGTGGTGCTGCCGTCGGCGATCTCGGGCATCACCAGCGGTTCGCTGCTGGCCATCGCCCGCGCCGCCGGCGAGACCGCGCCGATCGTGGTCACCGTGGGCCTGGCGTTCCTGTCCAACCCGGATCTGATCAACGGCGGCAACACGACGCTGGCGGCGCAGATCTTCCGCAATGCCACGCAGCCCTTCGCGGCGTCGACCCAGCGGGCCTGGGGCGCGGCACTGACCCTTGTGGTCATCGTCCTGCTGTTCACCATCATCGCCCGGTTCGTCGCCAGCCGATTCGCCACCAAGGAGCACTGACATGTCGCAGCTGTCTTCCCCGCATTCCTCCCCGCAAACCCAGGTGAAGCCCATGAGCACCCCCGACCAGACCTCGAGCGCGCCCCGCATCAGCGCGCCGACCGCCGGGCTGGCGCAGTCCGCGCCGCCCGCCACCGCCGCCGGCGTCCCGGTGATGGAGCTGTCGGGGGTGAGCGTCTTCTACGGCAAGGCCGAGGCGGTGCGCGACGTCAGCATGCCGGTGCGCCACAACCAGATCACCGCGATGATCGGCCCGTCCGGCTGCGGGAAGTCGACGGTGCTGCGGTCGCTGAACCGGATGAACGACCTGATCGCCGGCGCCCGGGTGGCCGGCTCGATCACCTATCACCAGCAGGACCTCTACGCGAGCTCCATCGACCCGATCCAGGTGCGCAAGCACATCGGGATGGTGTTCCAGAAGGCCAACCCCTTCCCGAAGTCCATTTACGACAACGTCGCCTACGGTCCCCGGCTCAACGGCATCAAGAAGCGCGCCCAGCTGGACGAGATCGTCGAGGAGGCTCTCACCGGCGCCGCGCTGTGGGACGAGGTCAAGGACAAGCTCAAGACCTCGGGTCTGGCCCTGTCGGGCGGCCAGCAGCAGCGGCTGTGCATCGCCCGCACCATCGCGGTCAAGCCCGAGGTCATCCTGATGGACGAGCCGTGTTCGGCGCTGGACCCGATCGCCACCAGCAAGGTCGAGGACCTGATGTACCGGCTGGCGGAGAACTACACGATCGTCATCGTCACCCACAACATGCAGCAGGCGGCGCGGGTCAGCCACTACACGGCCTTCTTCACCGCCGAGGTGGACGAGGCGGGCGAGCGCCACGGCCGCCTGGTCGAGTTCGACGACACCCAGAAGATCTTCACCAACCCCTCCCAGCAGCGCACCGAGGACTACATCACCGGACGATTCGGGTAGTCAGGGGTTCGCGCGCCTTCCCGATTCTGGCGCGGCGACCTGGAAGCATCGCGGCGTGCGATTCATTCTTCGGGTGATCATCAACGCCGTCGCCTTGTGGGTCACCACCGTGGTGGTGCCGGGCGTCGACCTGACCGCGACGTCCACCGGCCGCGACATCGGCACGCTGCTGCTGGTGGCGCTGATCTTCGGTGTGGTCAACGCCGTCATCAAGCCCATCGTCAAGACGCTGGGCTGTGCCCTGTACGTCCTCACCTTGGGGCTGTTCGCGCTGGTGGTCAACGCCTTGCTGTTCATGTTGACCGAGTGGCTGGCCGAGCGGCTCCAGTTGCCGTTCCACATCGCGGGTTTCTGGCCCGCGTTTTGGGGCGCGATCGTCCTGGCGATCGTGTCGTGGCTGCTCAGCCTCGCGATTCCCGACAGCCGTGAGGAATGATCCGCTACTGGTGCCGGATCGCCCGCGCCACGCCGGAAACGCTCGGGGTGACGCCCGCTCGCGCCTCCTCGCGCTCGCGATGCGACTCGGTCGCCTCGGGAGCGGCGCGGTAGACCTCTTCGTACATCGGACGGCCGTCGGGGCCTACCGGCGGCGGCCCTTGTGGACCAGCCGCCAGGCCGAGCCGCGCCCGCGCCGCGCCGATGTAGCGCAGGCCCTCGGTCACGGTGCGCCGGACGAACCGGAAGTGCCCCACCGTCTTGGCCTCGGCCAGCTGCCCGGCCGCCGCGTTGTGCCGCTCAGCGGCGTCCGCCAGCGCCTGTTTGGCCACCGGATCGTCCCCCGCCGACAGCTGCGCCAGTTGCCCGCTCAGCATGTCGTACCAACGTTTCGCGTCCGTTCGCGCCGCCTCGAGCGCGTCGGAGCGCCGTTGGCCGCGCACCCGAAGCGCCATCCACAAACCTGTCACGGCGATCAACACCATCAGCGCACCAAACGAGTACGCGCCGACCGTGAGCGCCATCTTCAACTCCATCCCAGACCTCCGCCTTATCCGCACACCCATGTCGCCGGAGTCGACTTCAATACTGCCAGTCATCGCGCGTCGTGGCTAGCGTTTCGCCGAGCACGGGGTTTAAAAGATCCATAACCATAAACGAACGAAGCTGGGCGTTCCCTGGCAGCCGACCGACCATCGTGGACTCAAGCTGGGCCATAATGGAATTCATTTTCATGCTAATATGCGCATGATAGCATATGTCATACACCGTTCACGGAACCGCGGTGCGATGAAGGATCACGAGAAGGGCAGTATCGACATATGGGCGCGGGTCACGATCACGGCGCGGCCAGCCTGGGCGACAAGCACCGGGGCAGGCTGTGGCTCGGCCTGGCCATCACCGGGTCGATCATGCTCGCCGAGCTGGTCGGCGGCCTGCTGACCAACTCCCTGGCCCTGCTGTCGGACGCCGCGCACATGGCCACCGACGCGCTCGGCATCGCCATGGCGCTGTCGGCGATCATCGCGGTGCGCCGGGCCGCCGCCCACTCCGGGCGCACCTTCGGCCTGTACCGCCTCGAGGTGATCGCGGCCCTGGCCAACACGGTGCTGCTGTTCGGCGTGGCCGCCTGGGTGCTGTACGAATCGATCGGGCGCTTCTCCAGCCCGCCCGAGGTGTCGTCCACCCCGATGCTGATCGTCGCCGCCGTCGGTCTCGTCGCCAACCTGGTGTCGCTGTCGATTCTGCGTTCGGGATCGTCGGAGAGCATCAACGTCCGCGGCGCCTACTTCGAGGTGCTGGGCGACCTGCTGGGCTCGGCCGGTGTCATCGTCGCCGCCGTCGTCATCGCGCTCACCGGCTGGACGTACGCCGACCCCATCATCGCCGTGGCGGTGGGCCTGTTCATCCTCCCCCGCGCCGCCAAGCTGGGACGCGACGCGCTGCGCATCCTGCTGCAGACCGCCCCGCCCGGCCTCGACATCGCCGACGTCACCGCCGCCCTGGCCGGGGTCAAGGGCGTCACCGACGTCCACGACCTTCACGTGTGGACCCTGACGTCCGGAATGGACGTTGCCTCGGCGCACCTGAGCATCGCCCCCGCCGCCGACCTGGCCGGGGTGCTGTCGGACTCCCGCGAGGTGCTCCACGAGCGCTTCGACATCAACCACGCCACCCTGCAGGTCGAGCCGGTCACCTCCGAGCGCGCCTGCGAGAGCCCGACCTGGTTATCTCCTCTCGTCCAGGGTGGCCTTGAGCCGCTTCTCGGCGTCGCCGCGCTGCACCGTGACCGTCACCTTCTGGCCGGGCCGTTTGCTCGCCAGGTAGTCGTTGAGCTGGCTGATGGAGTCGACGCCGGTGTCGCCCAGCTGCACGATGACGTCGCCGGCCTCGATGCCCGCCTCGTCGCCCGAGCCGCCCTTGTCGACCTTGACGACGCCGATGCCCGCCGGGTTCAGGTCGGCGTCGACCATCTGCCGCGTCTGGATGCCCAGGGTGGCGCGGTCGGAGTCGGTGACCTTGCCGGAGTCGACGATCTGGTCGACGATGCGGGTGGCGGTGTTGGCCGAGATGGCGAAGCCGATGCCCGGGGCCGCCGAGTTGCCCAGGTCGGGGTTGACCGCGCCCAGGGTGGGAATTCCCACCACCTTATTGGACAGATTGACCAGCGCCCCGCCGGAGTTTCCCGGGTTGATGGACGCGGTGGTCTGGATCATGTCGGCGATCGTGGTGGCGTCGGTCTCCTTGGAGCCCGGCTCGGACACGGTGCGCCCCACCGAGGACACGATGCCCTCGGAGACGCTTCCGGTCAGCCCCAGGGGGTTGCCCATCGCCAGCACCATGTCGCCCACCCTGACGTCGCCGGAGTCGGCGAACACGGCCGGGTCCACCGCGAAGTCGCTGGTCGAGTCCACCTTGATCACCGCGAGGTCGTCCGGCGGGTAGGCGGCCACCAGGCTGGCCCTCACGCTGTCGCCGCCGGCGGCGGGGGTGACCTGGAAGCTGGTGGCGTCGCCCACCACGTGGGCGTTGGTCACGATGTGGCCGTCGTCGTCGTAGACGACGCCCGAGCCGAGCCCGTCCGCGGTGTTGATCTGCACAATGGACGGCAGCACCGACTTCACCGTGGACTGATAATCGTCCTCAAGGGA
This sequence comes from Stackebrandtia sp., assembly GCF_035643755.1. Taxonomy (NCBI): domain Bacteria; kingdom Bacillati; phylum Actinomycetota; class Actinomycetes; order Glycomycetales; family Glycomycetaceae; genus Stackebrandtia; species Stackebrandtia sp. Next base: position 24,431 of record NZ_DASQPW010000017.1, read on the forward strand.
TGAACCTGTGCCCGTCTGGCTGGAATCCGACGAACCACCACCGGGCGATTGGCAGCCGGTCACACTCGTCGCCAGACCCGCCAGCAACACCAATCCGATCCAACCCCTGCGCATCGAACTCCCCCCTAGAGTCGATGCTCATCTTACGTTTGGTCAGGGGTTATGCACATTGAGCCGCCGAAAGCGTCCGATTTGGCCACGCAGCGCACCTGTAGTGCGACAAAAAGTGTCAATCATAGGACATTGGCGGGATTCCGACGCTCGATTCCACAGTAACGGTTACGGTAAGGGCAAGCACATGCAATGTGTGCCCGCACCCCAGTGCGACAGGGCGACATCCAGTCGCCGCATCATCGAGAGGTGGGAACCATGCTCAGCACACAGTGGACAAAAAGCACCAGGTCAGGTCACACCGGAGCGTGTGTCGAGGCTCGACTTCGCGCAGGTGGCGTCGAAGTCCGTGATTCCAAAGACATCGCGGGGCCGACACTGCGCGCCAAGGCCGGCGAGTGGCCCAGCCTGATCGCCATGACCACGAACGATAGGCAATAAGCCCTATCGCTTTGCAGCGGGATGTGCGTCGACTCAACTGAGTCGGTCGCGCATCCCGCGAATCTTTTCCAGACTCGACGTGGGGCTCAGCGCCGCGACCCGCAGGTTCTCGAACACGTCCTGGAACGGTTCGACGTGCTCCTCCTCGTACACGTCCGCGGTGTGCCCCTCGATGTACACCACGTCCGGGTGCCGGTAGCTGGGGTCCGGGTCCGGGTCCGGCTCCTCCGGGTCCTCGCCGCTGCCGAACTCCATGAGCACGAAGGAACTGAGCATCCCGGGATACGCCCCGCCCTCGAAAGGCAGCACCTGGATGGTCACATTGGGCAGCTCCGCCAGCTTCAGCAGATGATTCAGCTGGGCGCGCATCACCGTCCGGCCGCCGACGATCCTGCTCATCGCGGCCTCGTCGATGACGTTCCACACCTGGAGGTCCTTGGTCTCGGCGACCCGCTCCTGGCGCTCCATGCGCAGGCTGATCCGCTTGTCCATGAACTTCTTGTTCTTGTCCGAGGCGAAGTCGAAGGTGGCCTCGGCGTAATCACGGGTCTGAAGCAGGCCGTTGATGATGAGTCCATCGTAGATGGAAAGCTTGGTGGCATCGGCCTCCAGACCGATGTAGGTGGCATACGGCGGCATGATGGAGTCGGTGTACTTGGCCCACCAGCCGCGCTTGCTGCCCTCCTTGGCCAGCTTCTTCAGTTCCTTGATCATGTTGTCGTCGGTGACCTTGTAGAGCTCGACGAACAGCTCGATGTCCCGACTCTTGACGCCTACCCGCCCCAGCTCCATCCGATACACGGTCGATGCCGTGCAGTCGAACGCCTCCGCCACCGTGTCCACACTGACGTTGCTGTCCTTGCGAAGCTTCCGCAATTCGGCGCCCAACCGGCGCCGCCGCACCGTGGGACTGACCTTGGAGGACACAGGTTGACTCCCTGTAGTATCTTCGACACGACCAGACGCGCCGTTCTTCTGGCTCGCGCCATACTCTCCCATATCGGACCTCGTCTCCTTCGCACACCATGTGCGACTCTCCGTGGCACCGTCAAAAATTCTTCACTCGAATTGATGGAACCTATTGCAGCGCCATCCTGCATGTGCAAGTCTATACCCCAGAGGTTACCAAAGGTATAGATATCGCGTCTGTACAGTTCTCAAAGGACACCTCGGTTCAACAAAAATGGTGGGAACCCCGAAAGGGTGGGGATAGTGAGAAGTCCGTACACACTGGAAAAACCGCCTCCGAATGAACCCCCGGTGGGTGTGCTGTGTCCGAGCCTTTGGCCGGTACAGGTGCGTTGGTGGCGCCGCCACACCCCAAAAGACCAGGCACGCGTGTGTGCCGTGTGCGGCCAGGGTTGGCCCTGCCACTCCTGGGCGTGCTGGGACGGCCAGATCGGTGACGCGCTGCTGGCCGCCGAACGCTATCGGGCGCAACGACAGCGCCGTCATCAGCCTCCCGTCGCGGCTCAACGCCCCCCTTCCGAGCCCATTCGTCTGTCTCCCATATCGTCCGCTCGATCCCCCCTGTCTGTGTCCTCCTCGCAGGGTTGATCCAGCGGACGATCCGGCCGGTGTCGCCCGCTTCCCCCTTCGTCCGCGGCACCGGCCCTTTTCGTGCCCCCAGAAACGTCAGTCGTCGTCCGGCCGGGACGAACGGATCGGATTGCCGCCCACGCTGGTGATGCACTTGCCGCTGTTGAGGTTCCACTTCCAGCCGTGCATCTGACACGTGAGGACGCCGTCGTCGATCTTGCCGAACCGTGACAGGTCGGCCTTCAGATGCGGGCAGCGGCGCTGCACCGTCCATCCCTTGAGGTCGATGTTCTCCTCGTCGGGCTTCTGCTCGGCGTACCAGCCCTCGGCGTAGTTGAGCCGCTCCTCCGACAGGCACTTGAAGAACGTGTAGACGAACTCGTTGTACTGGCCGATGCGGGCCGCCGAGAAGCGGCAGGACAGGAACAGCGAGTTCACCCAGTCGATCTCCTCGACGAACAGCAGGTGCTCGATGTGGCGGCGCTCGGTCCTGAAGCGGTAGCGGCACTTCTCGTCGTTGTAGTGCCGGATCTCCTTGGTGGAGAAGTCGAACACGATCTGCTCGACGACCTCGGAGGAGTCGGGCGCGGTCAGGTCGAAGCGGACGGGTCCGTTGATGCCCGCGGCGATGAACTCGGCCTCCGACAGCAGGGGCTCGAAGCGCCGCTTGATCTCGCCGAACACGTCGATGTCCGGGTGCTCCCAGGACTTCTTGGCCGCGGCGATGACCGGGCGCTGCCGCTCGCGGTACTCCTCGAGGTGACGTTCCTTGTTGGCGAAGAACTCGCGCACGTCGTCGACCGGATGCGTCACCGTGCAGTCGGTGGCGGTGACCTCGGCGACGGTGCCCGGCAGCAGGATCACCGAGTTGTCGAAGCCGTTGTCCGCCAGGTAATCGGCGTACACCTGCTGGTCGGGGAAGATGTTTCCCTCGTCGCCGTGGATGTCGTTGAACCGCCACAGCTCATCGTCCAAAAAGCACGGAGGCCCGGCGATCGGGAAGACATGCGACGGCTTGACGTCGTCGATGTAGCGCAGCGAGCGGTCGAGCTGCCGTTCGCGCTTCTGCTTGCCGAACGCGGTCTTGGCGGCGTCGGGAAGCTCGTAAACCATCGGATACCAGATGGCGCCGGAGAACTGGAGCAGGTGGGCGTGCACCTGGCCGAGCTTGGTGAAGGCCGACAGGTCGGTGGGGCGGGCGTCGTTCTGGTTGAGCAGCCGGACGCCGTCGGCGTCCTCCACCCACAGCGACGAGTCGCCGATCGGGCCGTCGGTGGGCGAGGTGAGCGCCTGGATCATCACCTTGACGCCGGAGCCCAGGTCGGTCACCTCACCGGAGACGGTCTTGATGAACCTGGTGAAGCCCAGCGCGCGCAGCTCGTCCTCGAGCTCGCTGGTGGGGTACTCCGGCAACAGGACCGTGGTGTCCTTGGAGATCTTCTCGCTGAGGTTCTTGGCGTCGAAGTGATCCCGGTGCAGGTGCGACACGTACAGGTAGTCGCAGCGCCCCAGGGCGTCCCAGTCCAGCTGAGAGTTGTCCGGGAACGGGAACCACGACGCGAAGTACGCCGGGTTCACCCACGGGTCGGTCAGGATGCTGCCCGCAGCCGTCTCGATCAACATGCTCGCGTGACCGGTTCCGGTAATCCGCACTCTCGCCGCCTTCTTCCACCCGGTAGCCGTTGATTAGCCGCTACGACCATACCCGCGGGGCCCGTCAGGCCAGGGCGGGGCCGAGCACCCATCGTGGCATGCGAGACTGAACCTCGGCTGATCGACAACCTTGTGGAAAGGCAGGACGTGAAGTGGCTGGCCATGACGAACCGGTGACCTCTCCCGACCAGCGCAAGCCCACCAATCGCAAGCTTGCCTACACCGTCGGAATCGCCGCGATCATCACCATGGTGGCGTACCTCTTCGGCAATCACCGGGGTCACATCGAGGACTACTGGCTGATTTTCACCGCGGGCGTGATCGCCATCGCGATCGTCGCCGACTGGCTGATGGTTCGCAACGGGTTGCGGGACTGAACTTCTGAGACGACGAACGGGCCGCGGGATTTTCCCCGCGGCCCGTTTTCGTTGTCGCTCTAGCGGACCATGCCCCGGGTGGCGAAGATGTCGCGCACCTCGCGCACCGCGGCGTCCACCTCGGGCTCGAAGTAGCCCTGCTGCACCAGGCTGAACTGGCCGGTGTCCAGCTCGCGGTCGCTCACCGGGACCGGCGCGCGGCCGGTCATGTTGGCGACCATGGCGTCGAACATCTTGCCGACCTGGACGGGGTCGTACCCGCTGCCGAAACGCCGGGGCTGGAACGAATTGCGCAGCTGGGTGACGCGCTGGAGATCCTGCGGGGTGAACGGCGAGTCGCCGGCGTTCATCTCCGTGGTCATCTCGTCGCGGCCGTGGCGGCCGGGCTCGTCGAACATGCCGCGTCCCCCGTAGGGGTTGCGTCGTCCATAGTCGACCTTGGAGTCGGCCCGGTCGAAGCCGCTGGGCGGCGTCGGCGCCTCGCGGAAGCCCGGGTCGTCGTAGGGCGAACCTCCCGGACGCCCACCACCGTGCGGCACCATCGGGTGCGGCTGGGTGGACTGGTTGTCGCCGATGCCGCGCGGCGGGGTGCGGTC
>NZ_DASQPW010000018.1:0-32461 GCF_035643755.1 Stackebrandtia sp.
GTAGGCGGCGGGGTATTCCTTGGTGCCCTTGACTCCCGAGTTGCCCGCCGCGGCGACCACGACGACGTCCTTTTTGTACGCGTAGGCGATGGCGGCCTTGAGCGCCTTGGTGTTGGCGGCCGTCAGGGACAGGTTGATCACGCCCGCGCCCGCGTCGGCGGCGTCGCGGATCGCCTTGACCACGGGGACCGAGGCGTCGCGGCTGGTGGAGCTCTCGACGGTGTCGATCACGCGGTACGACAGGATGTGCGCGTCGGGCGCCAGGCCGTGGAACGGCTGGTCGGGGCTGTCAAGGCCCGCGATGATGCCCGCGACGAGCGTGCCGTGTGAGGCCATGTCGCAGCGGGCGCCGCGCCCGTCCTTGGTGTAGTCGACCGCCGTGACCTGTCCCTTGAGGACGGGGTGGACGCCGACGCCCGAGTCGATCACCGCGACCTTGACGCCCTGGCCGCGGGTCAGCGGCCACACCTGTTCGGGGCGCAGCCGCTGGAGCGGCCAGGGTTGTTGCGGCATCGGGGTGTCGCGGGACTCGGGGTCGCACTTGGCGGCGTAGGCGGGGGACGCGAGGGCCACGATGGGAACGCATGCCGCCGCCAGCACCGTGACCAGCGCGCGGGCGAGCGCGCGCCTCATCGGTGGACGGGCGCGAACAGGCCCGGGTCCTGCATGGCGGGCGGGACCCTGTCGTATTGACCCGTGACGATGTTGGCGATGTTGCCGCGCGCGGGGTTGCCCGGGTCCCAGTAGCTGGAGTGCCCGCCGTCGCCGCCGGGAAACACCCGACCGCCGAAGTCGGCGTCCACGGGATCGTTGCCGTGCACGAACTCGGGTACGTACTGGATGATGTCGTCGCTGCCGCGTGCCGCCCAGACGTGGTCGGCGGTCAGGCCCGGGAAGTCCCCGGCGTTGTCCACCGTGGAGCCCGGGCTGGCCACCATGACCAGGTTGTCGATGCCCAGGCCGCCCTGGCTGGCCGCGTACCCGACCGTCGTGGAGCCGTAGCTGTGGCCCAGCAGGGTGTTGAGCGACGGGGCGCCCTGGTGCGTGGCCCGCAGGCCCTCCTGAAAGGACCGCAGATCGGGCTGGGCGTGCTCGTAGGAGCCGTCGCCCGCCGCGCCCAGCACGCCGTCGGGGGCGTCGTAGCCCAGCCACATCACCGAGGCGGTGGACGCGTTCGGGTTGGCCGCCACCGCGTCGGCCTGCATCCGCAGCGAGCGGTCGATGTTGGCGCCGATGTGCTCCACGTCGGTGGTCATCCCGGGGACGTAGGTGACGACGTTGTTGGCCGTGTCGGGGTTGCCCACCGACATCACGAGCTTGCCGTCGGCGGCCGAGTCGTAGTCGACCAGGTAGAGCTTCTCGGTCGAGCCCTGCATGTCGGTGCGGCTCAACTGATCGCGGACGGTCTGGAGGTTGTCGGCGCGCTGGTCCAGGTCCCGCAGCTCGCCGCTGAGCTTGGAGTACTCGGCGCGCTGGGGGAAGTCGCCGCGGTCGCCGATGCCGGGGTTCATCCCGTCGACCCGCTGCTTGAGGGCGTCACGGCGGGCGGTCACATCGTCCAGTTCGGAGCTGAGCGCCAGGCGGTTGGCGCGGTCGCGCACCGCCACGGGGACGCCGTCCAGGCCGCCGATCTGCTTGGGGTCGGCGGCTATCAGGTCCTCGCGCTGCGCCGCCGACAGCCCGTCCCACCACTTCTTCACCGCGGCGGGATCGGTGCCGCGGGCGGGGACGGAGCCCGCGGGGGAGGCGGGGGCCGCGCCGCTGACGGGCGCCAGCGTGCCCAGTTGTTGCCGCGCCTGGCTGTCGGCGTTGTTGGCCAGCGTCAGCGCCTGCCGGATCTGGCCCGCGACCTGCTCGGCGCGCTGCCGCGCCATGGCGACGGTGGCGGCGGACGGGCTCGAACCCAGCGCCGCCTGATCGATGTGGACGGTCCCCTGTGCGTCCACGGACCCGGGAATGCCGGGCGCCGACGAGACCGCCGACTCCAGCAGGCTTCGGGAGCGATCGATGTTTTGGGCCAGTGTGGACGCGATCGAGTCGAGCTTGGCGAAGGAACCCGCCACGCCGCGGTAGCGATTGGCGATGCCCGACAGCCGCTCGCCCGCGGCGGCCGAGTCGGCGCCCTCCCACGCCGCCGTCATCGACCTGCGGTAGGTGTCGGTGTCGCCGCCGTGTTGCTCGAACTCGCGGGCCATCTTGCGGGCGCCGTCGGCGGCGCCGCGTAGCGTCTCTCCACTGGCCTGACGCAGTTGCGCGAATGTCACCATGGCGGGCCTTTCCACACGGAGGATGTCGGCGTCCAGCATATGCAAAACGATTTACATGCGCAACCGGGACGTGGTCGACGGCGCGGCCAAAACGAATTGGTTCATACTGCACGGTGAACGGCCAACAGCGAGGGAGTGGTGTGACGGTGGCACGTCGAGGGCGCGTGGGCATCGCGGACGTGGCGGCGCGGGCGGGAGTCAGCGTGACCACCGTGTCCCATGTGCTCAGTTCGCGGCGCCCCGTCGCCGAGGCGACCCGCGCCAAGGTGCTCGAGGTGATCGCCGAACTCGACTACCGCCCCAACGAGATGGCGCGCGGCATGCGCTCGCAGCGCACCTCCGCCATCGCCCTGTTGGTCCCCGACCTGTCCCACCCGTTCCACACCTCCGCCGCGCGGGGCCTGCAGGACGCGGTGCGGCCCAAGGGATACCACTGCATCGTCTCGGCCACCGACGGCGACGGCGACGTGGAGCGGGATCTGATCCGCCAGTTGATGACCCGCGTGGACGGCATGGTGATCGCGGGCGCCGAGCCCGGCATCGTCGCCGTCCAGCCGCTGATCGACGCGGAGGTTCCGCTGGTGCTGTTGGGCGCCGATATCCCCGGCCCCGGCTTCGACGTCGTCACCAACGCCGACTACGACGCCGGCGCCATGGCCGCCCACCACCTGGTCGACCAGGGTCGGCGCCGCATCGGCTTCATCACGGGGTCGCAGGACTTCGGCGGCCCCGCCCGCCGCGTCGAGGGCTACCGCAGCGCCGTCGAGCGCGCCGACCCCGCCCTGGTGATCCGCTCCGACGGCTCCCTGGAGGGCGGGGCCCGCTGCATGGCGCGACTGCTGGACGCGGCCGAACCGCCCGACGCGGTCATCTGCATCAGCGACGTGGTGGCGATCGGCGCGCTGTACGCCGCCCGCGACCGCTCGGTGGCGGTGCCCGAGGACCTCGCCGTGATCGGCTTCGACGACATCGAGGCGGCGGCCCTGGTGACCCCGCCACTGACCACCATGGCCACCTCCTCCCGCGAGCACGGCGCGGCGGCGGGGGAACTGTTGTTGCGCCGCATCGACTCCGCCGAGCAGGTGGAGCCGCGCCGCGTCGTCTTCCCCGCCACCCTGGTGCGCCGCCAGTCGGCCTAGTTCTCGGGCTCGGGCCCGGCCGTCGGGTCGTCGCCCTTGATGAAGGACTCGGCCTGGTCGCTGATCCGCCGGAAGCCGATCTCCGTGGCCCACATGGACACCATCCGGGCCAGCAGCAGCGCGCCCGCGTCGTCGCCGTGGTCGCGGGCGGTCACCGCCACCAGCAGCAACTGCGCGAGGGTCGGGCCCACGAGACCCGCGCGGGCGGCGTGGCGGGCCGAGTCCTCCCAGCGCTGCCGGGTCAGGTCGTGCTCGCCCGCGTCGTGGCTGTGATCGCCCAGGTGGCGCAGCGCCTCGAAGGTCAGATGGTCGTCGCCGTGCTCCCGACCCGCCCGCAGGGCGGCGGCGAAGTGGCCGGGGGAGTCGGTGCGCTCGCCGAAGACGTTGTCGCCGATGAGTCCCAGGTAGAACTCGGCCCAGCCGCGGCGCCGCCCGTCGGGGGCGTTGTCCCGCAACGCCGTGGCGTGCGAGCGCACAGCCTCCATATCGGACAACTCGCGGCCCCGGCCCCGGGAGCTGGTCCACTGTCCCGTCCACGGGAACAGCATGCGGCCGTAGGCGGCGCGCATCGTCCAGTACTCCATCTCCCAGCGGTCCTCGGGCCCGCCATGGGCCTCGACGATCCGCGCGCATGCGGCGAGCGCGGCCTCGGTCGTGGCGTCGGCGGCGTACCAGTCCTCGTTCACCATGAGCTCGGCGCGCGCCACGGCCACCTCGGCGTCGTCGGCGCCGTCGGCGGCCTCCAGCAGCGCTCGGGCCTCGGCGAAGCGGAAGCCCTTGATCAGGCCGCGAACCGTCGCGGCGACAACATGACTGGGAATCTGTATCGATGTGTTCGTCATGCCCGCAAAGATAGTTAGACATAAAACTATCCACCAGCAAACAGTTTTCGCATTAAACTATTCACATGCGCGATTCAGTGGACGATCGACTGGAGCTCTGGGCCACCGAGCTTCCGGACCTCGATCCCCTCAAGGAACAGATCATCGGCCGCCTGTCCATTGCCGCCCGGGGCGTCTCCGCGGGACGCTCCGAGGCGCTGGGCGCCAACGACCTGGCGTACTGGCAGTTCAAGACCCTGCTGATGCTGCGCCGCCATGGCCCACCCTACGAACTGGCCCCCTCGGCCCTCGCCGACGTGCTCGACCTCACCCGCGGCGCCCTGTCGGCCCGCCTGTCGGGCCTGGAATCCCGTGGCCTGGTCGAGCGCGAACACGACACCGCCGACCGCCGCCGCGTCACCGTCCGCCTCACCCCCACGGGCCACCGCGCCGTGGAATCCCAACTGGGCCGCGAGGACGACGCCGAGCAACGCATCCTGTCCCGTCTGACCGACAGGGAAAAGCATCAGCTCGCGGATCTGCTCCGCAAGCTGGTGCTCACCATCGAGTCCTTAAGCGCCGGAACCGTTGTCCTCGATCAGCGCCGCCACGCCGTCCAGCAGGGTCTTCAGCCCGAACTCGAACATCGCCTCGGGCTGGGAGGCCTCGAACGTGCGCTCGTCGAAGCGCGACGTCAGTGGCAGGTCGTGGGACGCGAAGGCCGCGGCGATGTCCTTCGCGCGGGAGGCGAACCATTCAAGCCGGGTGATGCCGCTGCGGCGCTCGGCCTCGCGTTCCCGGGAACGCGCGAACGCCGCGCTCAAGGTCATGTTGCTCAACATCGCCGAGACCTGCGGCAGGGTGTCGAACGGCAAGCCGTGGCCGTCCAGCGCGCGCATCCGCCATTCGCCGTGCGCCATGAGGTTCGGGGCGATGGGCGGACGGGTGAACGCGGCCAGCGGCGCCGCCCAGTCGTGTCGCAAGTAGACTTCCCACTCCTGGCGCGCGGACAGCTCGAGGGCGGAGCGCCAATCCCCGGGCGGACCCTCGGGCGGGCGGTTCTCGCCGAACACCTTGTCCATCATCAGTTCCAGCAGCTCATCGCGCCCCCGCACCTGCCCGTACAGCGACATCACGCCCACGCCGAGCTCGGCGGCGACGCGGCGCATGGACAGCCCGCCGACCCCATCCTGGTCGGCCAGCGCGATCGCGGCGTCCACCACGCCCTTCGTGCTCAGTGGAACTTCGCGGACGTCGCCGTGGCGCCGGTCATCGGCCCCGGCGGCGACCCGGGCGCGATAGGCCCGCGCCCGGCAGGCATGCGAGCAATACCGGGGAGGACGGCCGCGCCCCGGCGCGTTGAGCGGCTTGCCGCACACCAGGCAGCTCGGGGTGGTGGTCATCGGCGCCTCTTTTCGTCACGTTTCCTCGGCCGTGACAAAACTGTACCCCGGCTCCGGACAGCGGCGAAAAAGAGTGGGGAAATCCCTACCCCACATGGGAAGTTTGCACCCGTGCGTGGGCCACTTATCGTTCGTACGATGTCATCCATGACGAATACACCGTACGAACGATATCCGGTCCAACTGCGCGATGTGGTCAAAAGCTACGGCCGCGGCGACAACGCCGTCACCGCCCTCGACCAGGTGAGCCTGAGCTTCGCCCCGGCCACCTTCACCGCCGTGATGGGGCCCTCCGGCTCCGGCAAGAGCACCCTGCTGCAATGCGCGGCCGGACTCGACCGGGTCACCTCCGGGACCGTCGCCATCGAAGGCACCAGAATCGACACCATGGACGAAACGGCGCTCACCCGGCTGCGCCGCGACCGCCTCGGCTTCATCTTCCAGTCCTTCAACCTGATTCCGACGCTGACGGTGCGTCAGAACATCACCCTCCCCTTTGAACTGGCCGGGCGCCGACCCGCCCGGGGCGCCGTCCGGGAGCTGCTGGACCGGCTCGGCCTGTCCGCCCCGGCCGACCGGCGCCCCGCCGAGTTGTCCGGCGGCCAGCAACAGCGGGTCGCCGTCGCCCGCGCCCTGCTGGCCGAGCCGGCGGTCATCTTCGCCGACGAGCCCACCGGATCGCTCGACACCCACACCGCCGCCGCCGTCCTCGACCTGCTACGCGACGTGGTGCACCGCGACGGACGCACCATCGTCATGGTCACCCACGACCCGATCGCGGCGTCCAAAGCGGACACCGTGGTGTTCTTCGCCGACGGACGCGTTCGGGAGATCGTCGCCGGGCTGAGTCCCGGCCAGGTGGCCGCCAGGATGGCCCGCCTCGCCGCGCCGCTGTCCACATTCGACATGGCGGGAGGCGTGGCCTGATGTTCCGATTGGCATTGCGGACCGTGAGGGCCCGCGTTCCGGCGTACCTGGCCTCCGGCTGCGTGATCGCGGCCGGTACGGCCCTGCTGTCGGCGTTCGCGACCCTGTTCGCGACCAGCGTCACCGCCGACGCACCCGACGACCGGACACTGAGGACCATGGCGGTCGTGCTGGGCGGCTGGACCTCGGTGCTGGTGATCTTCGCCGTGGCCACGACCGTCGGCCTGACGGTGCAGCACCGCGAGCGCGAACTGGCGCTGCTGCGCGCCATCGGTGGCACACCCGGCCAGGTGCGGCGCGGCGTGGTCTGCGAGGCGGTGGCGGTCGCGGTACCCACGATGGTGCTCGGCGGACTGTCCGGAATCGGCCTCGGATCATTCGTGTGGCACTGGCTGGTCGACGGCGGCGTGATCTCAAAGTCCTCCAAACTGGACGTCGACTGGCGCATGGTCGCCGTCGCGGTGGCCGTGACCCTGCTGGCCACCTGCGCGGGTGCGTGGTTCGCCGGACGCCGTGCCGCCGCCATCGCGCCGATGCGCGCGCTGGCCGAGACCCGCGAGGCGCCGGGCGGCCGTGCCCTGAACGGCCTCCGCCTCATCGGCGGCCTGGCGGCCACGTCCGCCGGGGTCGGCATGGCGGTGACGACCCTGTACATGCCCAACGGCATGTACCTCTCGGCCACCGCCGGACCCGCCTGCGTATGGGCGGCGATCGGCCTGTCCCTGCTGAGCCCGGCGTTCATCGCGCCGCTGGCCGCCGTGCTGCGTGCCCTGCCGGTGGCGGGCGCGCGGCTGGCCGGACGCAATCTCGCCGCCCGCCCCCGTGCGGTCGCCGCCGTGGTGGCCCCGCTGTCCCTTCTGGTCGGCATCACATGCGGCACGCTTTACATGCAGGGCACCGAAAACAGCGTCATCGCGAAGATCCCCGGGTCCACGGACGGCTTGGAGACGATCAAGGAGGTCAACTACATCGTGGTCACCATGATCATCGCGTTTTGCGCCATCTCGGTGCTCAACACCCTGATCGCCTCCACTCGCCGGCGTCGCCAGGAGTTCGGGCTGCTGCGTTTGGTGGGGGCCCAGCGCCGTCAGCTACTGATCATGGTGTTCGCCGAGGCGGTGGCCTGTGTGTTGCTGTCCGTGCTGCTGGGCACCCTCGCCGCCGCCGCGACGGTGGTGCCGTACAGCCTGGTGCGCATTGATTCCGCATTGCCGAAGGGCTCGGCCGGGATCTACCCGGCCGTGCTCGGCGGGGCCGTATTGCTATCCCTTGTGGCCGCGCTCCCCACGGCCCTGCGCAACCTGACGGAGCGTCCGGTCGCCGCGGTCGCCGCCTGACCCAAAGGAATGGGTCCCACCAATGGTGGGACCCATCGTCCGTCTCATGCCGACGCTCTATTCGAGACACTCCCCGCCGAGCAGGCTCTTGAGCTCGGAGGTGAGGCTGGGGCCGGAGGCGACTTTGTAGCTGTCGTCCAGCGCCAGCAGGGTCTCCTGCGCTCCGGACCTGAGCCGCACCCGCACCGCCATGTCGCCGCGATTGCCGCGCAGCACCGATTTCAGCTCGTCGACCATGCGCTCGTTGACCTTCGCCAGCTGGACGTTCAGGGTGAGGGTCGGCTCGCTGACCAGGTCGGATTCGTTGATCTCCAAGGGGTCCATGGCCATGGCCACGATGGACGTCTCCTGGTCGCGCTTGTTCAGCTTGCCGCGCACCGACACCACGAGGTCCTGGGCCAGCTCGGGGCCGACGAACTCGTAGGTCTTGGGGAAGAACAGCACCTCGATCGCGGCGTCCAGATCCTCCACTGTGGCCTTCGCCCAGGGTTTGCCCTGCTTGGTGACCCGGCGTTCCAGACCCGAGATGATGCCCGCGATCGTCACCGATGTGCCGTCCGACTGCTCCCCGGCCAGCAGGTCGGCGATGCGGTTCTCCGACGCCCGGCGCAGCTGCATCTCCGCGCCCTCCAGGGGGTGGCCCGACACGTACAGGCCCAGCATCTCGCGCTCGAACTCCAGGGCCGTCTTGCGGGGCCACTCCTCGCCCGAGAAGTCGTCCTTGCCGCCGGCCTCGGTGGGCTGCTCGGGATTGAGCAGGCCACCGAAGAGGTCGAACTGGCCCTCGGCCTCCTTGCGCTTGACCCCCACAATGGATTCCACGAGGGTCTCGTGTTGCTCGCACAGGACGCGGCGCGAATGCCCCATCGAGTCGAAGGCGCCCGCCTTGATGAGCGACTCGATGACCCGCTTGTTGCACACCGGCAGCTCGACCTTTTGCAGGAAGTCCGAGAAGGACTCGTAGGCGCCCTTCTTCTGGCGCGTGGTCACAATGGAGTCCACGACCCCGGTGCCGACATTGCGGATAGCGCCCAGGCCGAAGCGGATGTCGCCGCCGACGGCCGAGAAGTTGCGCACCGAGGAGTTGACGTCCGGCGGCAGCACCTTGATGCCGAGCTTGCGGCAGTCGGCCAGGTATTGCGCGGACTTGTCCTTGTTGTCTCCCACCGAGGTGAGCAGCGCCGCCATGTACTCGGCCGGGTAGTTGGCCTTCAGGAACGCCGTCCAGTACGACACCAGCCCGTAACCGGCGGTGTGGGACTTGTTGAACGCGTAGCCCGCGAAGGGGAGCATCACGTCCCACAGCGTCTGGGTGGCTTCCTTCGAATAGCCGTTGGAGGCCATGCCGTCGGAGAACTTCTCGAACTCCTTCTCGATGATCTCCTTCTTCTTCTTACCCATCGCGCGGCGCAGCAGGTCGGCGCCGCCCAGGGTGTAGCCCGCCAGCTGCTGCGCGATCGCCATCACCTGCTCCTGGTACACCAGCAGGTGGAAGGTCTCGCTGAGGATCGGCTCCAGGGCCTCCTTCAGCTCCGGGTGGATCGGCTCGATGGCCTGGCGGCCGTTCGAGCGCTCCGCGAAGCTGGTGTGGGCGTTGGCGGCCATCGGGCCGGGGCGGTACAGGGCCAGGGCCGCGGCGATGTCGCCGAACTTCGTGGGTTGCATGCGGCGCAACAGTTCCCGCATGCCCGTGCCGTCCAGCTGGAACACGCCCATCGTGTCGCCGCGCCCCAGCAGCTCGTACGTGACGGGGTCGTCCAGCGAGATGGTCTCCGTGGACAGCTCGACGCCACGGTTGCGCTTGACGTTTTCGATGGCGTCACCGATGACCGTCAGGTTGCGCAGCCCCAGGAAGTCCATCTTCAACAGGCCCATGGACTCGCAGGACGGGTAGTCCCAGCCGGTGATGACCGAACCGTCGGGGCGCATCCACAGCGGAACCTGGCCCATGAGCGGGACGGCGGAGATGATCACCGCGCAGGCGTGGACGCCCGCGTTGCGGATCAGGCCCTCCAGTCCCCGCGCGGTGTCGAAGATCTGCTTCACCTCGGGATCGTTCTCCACAAGGGAGCGAATCTCGGCGGCCTCGTTGTAGCGCTCGTGCTCGGGGTCGACGATGCCCGACAGCGGGATGTCCTGCGCGGCGACCGGGGGCGGCAGCGCCTTGGTGATGCGCTCGGCCACCGAGAAGCCCGGCTGGCCCAGGTGGGCGCGGGCGGAGTCCTTCAGCGCCGCCTTGGTCTTGATGGTGCCGAAGGTGATGACCTGGGCGACGTTCTCCTCGCCCCACTTGTCAATCGTGTAGCGCATCACCTCGCCGCGCCGGCGCTCGTCGAAATCCAGATCGATATCGGGGGGCGAGACCCGCTCGGGGTTGAGGAAGCGCTCGAAGATCAGCTTGTGCTCGATCGGGTCGAGGTCGGTGATCTGGAGGATGTAGGCCACCAGCGAGCCGGTGGCCGAGCCGCGGCCGGGCCCGGTCGGGATGGCCTGGCTCTTGGCCCAGCGCACCAGGTCGCCGACGACCAGGAAGTAGCCGGAGAAGCCCATCTCGGACATCACGCCCAACTCGAAGTCGACGCGATCGCGGTACTCCTGGGTCATGCCCTCGGGGAAGCGCTGCGGCGCGTACTGCTCCACCTCGGCGCGCAGCACGCTGTCCTCGGTCTCGCCGGCCTTGAGTGGGAAGCGCGGCATCCGGTCGACCTCGGCGAACACCTCGTCGTACGAGCCGACCCGCTCGGCGATCAGCAGCGTGTTGTCGCAGGCGTCGGGGACCTCGGCGTCCCAGTACTCGCGCATCTGCGCCGCCGACTTGATGTAGTAACCGCCGCCCTCCAGCTTGAACCGGTTCGGGTCGGTGAGGGTCTTGCCCGAGCCGACGCACAACAGCGCCTCGTGGTGCTCGGCGTCGTCGGCGTGCACGTAGTGGGAGTCGTTGGTGGCGATGGCGGGCAGGCCGAGCTTCTTGCCGATGTCGATGAGGCCCTGGCGCACCCGCCGCTCGATCTCCAGGTCGTGGTGCATCAGCTCGAGGAAGAAGTTCTCCTTGCCGAAGATGTCCTGGTACTTCGCCGCCGCCGCCAGCGCCTCCTCCGGCTGCTCCAGCCGCAGCCGGGTCTGCACCTCGCCGGACGGGCAGCCGGTGGTGGCCAGGATGCCCTCGTGGTGCGCCGACAGCAGCTCGACGTCCATGCGCGGCTTGTGGTACATGCCCTCGAAGGACGCCAGGCTCGACAGCGTCAGCAGGTTGCGCAGGCCCGCGGAGCTGGCCGCCCACATCGTCATGTGCGTGTAGGCGCCGCCTGAGGACACGTCGTCGCTCTTTTGGTCCGGGCGCCCCCAGCGCACCGGCTTCTTGTGGCCGCGGTCCCCGGGCGCCAGGTACGCCTCGATGCCGATGATCGGCTTGACATCGGCCTTCTTGGCCTCCTGGTAGAACTCGTACGCCCCGAACATGTTGCCGTGGTCGGTCAGGGCCACCGACGACATGCCGAGGCGCTTCACCTCGCTGAACATCGGGCGCATCTTGGCGGCGCCGTCCAGCATCGAGTACTCGCTGTGAACGTGAAGGTGGACAAAGTCTTTGGACATCGCGCTCCCCTGGCCATCGTGTCGCGGACGGACCCACACTAGTACTCGGCGGGCGGTAGGGGAACGATTGACCTCAGTGTCCCTAGTGGAACATCAGAGCTCGTCGATGCCCGCGCGGCGGCGCAGGGCCGGGACGTCGGTGACCACGATGCGGCGACCCTCGGTGCGCAGCCAACCCCGCAGCGCGAAGGTGCCGATCGCCTGGTTCACGCTCTGCCGGGAGCCCCCGGCCAGCTCCGCCAGCTGGGTCTGGTTGAGCTCGATGGTGATCATCGGGGCGGTGGAATGGCCGGTCAGGCGCACCAGCGCCTTGGCCACCCGGGCGGGAAGGTCCAAGAAGACATGGTCGGAGCTCTGCTCGGTGAGGCGCCGCACGATGCCGCCCATGGTGCGCATCACGGCGTCCAACATGGTGGGGGAGGCGTGCACCATCTCCAGGAAGGTGGTGCGGGCCAGGGCCATGGCGCTGGTGTCCTCAAGGGCCTCGGCCGAGGCCGAGCGCACCGAACCATCCAAAAGGGACACTTCGCCCAGGACGTCGGGGGATCGCACGACGTGCAGCATGGCGCGCT
The DNA here is from genome assembly GCF_035643755.1 of Stackebrandtia sp. Taxonomy (NCBI): domain Bacteria; kingdom Bacillati; phylum Actinomycetota; class Actinomycetes; order Glycomycetales; family Glycomycetaceae; genus Stackebrandtia; species Stackebrandtia sp. The sequence continues at coordinate 12,061 of NZ_DASQPW010000018.1, forward strand.
CTCCCGTGGGGGCGGTGCGAAACACCGCGACCGCCCCGGAGCGCACCATGATGAGCGACTCCCCGGGGTCGCCCTCCACGAACAACAATTGCCCCCGCCGGTACTGGCGCGGGATCGCCTTGGCGGCGATGCGACGCCGGGATTCGGCGTCGAGGCCGGTGAACATCATGACACCGGCCAACAGGTCGTCAGACGATCGAACGTCCACGAGCCACCCCCTAACCCTTATAGGGCTTGCGTTGTATCTCTGTCGATGATGGCTGGGTTTTGCCGTGATGTACAGGCCGCTAATCGGATGTGCGACAGTGCTCGGGCAGGTTGTTGGTCAGACTGGTGAGGCGGCTTCCACCGTCTCGGTCAGAATTTTACGTGATTTATAGATGAATGTCCGAATCCCATCCGGTCATGCATCATGAACAACCAGTTTTCCAGCCGCGGATACTCTGCCGTACCGTCTCAACGCGTGACGGTTCGACCCCGGAAGTGACGCTTAAAACGAGCCGTTTGAGTGATACGGCCATCGGACGAAAGGCCTACTGTGGCGGTGCATCGGTATTTCTACGACTGCGAGTTCATCGAGGACGGCACCACGATCGACCTGGTGTCGATCGGTGCGGTCGATGAGGACGGTCGGGAGTTTTACGCGGTGTCCACGGAGTTCGATCCGTCCAAGGCGATCCCCTGGGTGCGCGACAACGTGCTCGACAAGCTCCCGTCCCCGGCCGACCCGGCCTGGTTGTCCCGCAAGCAGATCCGCGACGAGCTGTACGACTTCCTGGTGGAGCCGATCCGCGGCGTCTCCGGCGCCCGCATCGAACTGTGGGCCTGGTACGGCGCCTACGACCACGTCGTCCTGGCCCAGCTGTGGGGGGCGATGCCCGCGCTGCCGCGCGCCCTGCCCCGCATGACCAAGGACCTCAAGCAACTGTGGGACGAGCTGGGCAAACCCTCGCTGCCGGCCGCGCCCACCGACCAGCACTCCGCCCTGGCCGACGCCCGGCACAATCTCGCCCGCTGGGAAACCCTGCGGCGGGCGCGCGAGGCCGGTTCGGGGTCGTTATAGGCTCCCGTCACAGTGTTGAAGGCAAGCTCTCAGGCAGGTAACGGCAGGGACAACGGGGTCTCGCCATCGACAGACACCAATACATTATGGAGTGTTGACAGTGCGCATAGGTGTGCTGACCGGAGGCGGAGACTGCCCCGGTCTCAATGCCGTCATCCGGGCCGTGGTCCGCAAGGGCGTCGAGGTGTACGGCCACGATTTCGTCGGCTTCAAGGACGGCTGGCGCGGTCCGCTGGAGGCCAAGACCATGCCGCTGGGCGTGCCCGAGGTGCGCGGCATCCTGCCGCGCGGCGGCACCATCCTGCGGTCGTCCCGCACCAACCCGTACAAGGTGGACGGAGGTCTCGCCAGGCTGCGCGCCAACGTCGGCGACCTCGGCATCGACGCGCTGATCGCCATCGGCGGCGAGGACACCCTCGGCGTGGCCAAGCGGCTCACCGACGACGGTGTTCCCGTGGTGGGTGTGCCCAAGACCATCGACAACGACCTGGGCGCCACCGACTACACCTTCGGCTTCGACACCGCCGTCAACATCGCCTCCGAGGCGATCGACCGGCTGCACACCACCGCCGAGAGCCACCACCGCTGCGTGGTGGTCGAGGTGATGGGCCGCCACGCCGGCTGGATCGCGCTGCACTCCGGCCTGGCCGGCGGCGCCAACGTGATCCTGGTGCCCGAGAAGCGATTCAGCGTTTCCGAAGTGGTGGGATACGTCGAGTCGCGCTTCAAGATCGACTACTCGCCGATCGTGGTGGTCGCCGAGGGCGCCCAGCCCGCCGCCGGCGAGATGGTCACCCAGAACAAGGGCCTGGACTCCTTCGGGCACGTCCGGCTCGGCGGCGTCGGCCAGTGGCTTTCGGACGAGATCGAGAAGAACACCGGCAAGGAGTCGCGCGCGGTCGTGCTGGGACACGTGCAGCGCGGCGGCACCCCCACCGCCTACGACCGGGTGCTGGCCACCCGCTTCGGCCTGCACGCCATCGACGCCGTCCACGAGGGCGACTTCGGCAAGATGGTGGCGCTGCGCGGCACCGACATCGTGCGGGTCAACCTGGCGGAGGCCACCGCGGAGCTCAAGACGGTCCCGGCCGAGCGCCTGGCCGAGGCCGAGGTGTTTTTCGGCTGATCACGCCATTACCCGCGGGGTCGTGGCTCGTTGAAACGATCATGCCGCTGACAATCGAACCCGACGTCCTGGGCGCCCTGACCGACTTCACCCTCCACAAGGTTCTCTACGATGTGGACATCGAGGGGGTCGCGGTGCCCGGGATGTGCGCGGCGTTCTACCGCCGCGACCACGGCGATCGCGTGCTGAGCGTCGGCATCTACATGATGGGCGGCGTGGAGCTGTTTCGCGCCTGGGGTTTCACCGACGATAGCCACTGTTCCTTCCACGCGGTGACCCGCGTCGGCGGCGGCGTGGACGGGCCGCACCCCGGTTGTCCCGAGGCGCGGCCCGTGTGTGAAGGGGACCGGGTGGTCGGCCTGGTGGTGCGCACCCGTGCCAGCACACACCGCGTGGTCACCGACCCCCGGCAGTTGACCGCCGCCTTAGGGCGTTTCGGTTTCCGCGGCGGCGGCTCGGGTGGCCTGTTCGTACTTGGCCGCCCTGCGGACATAGCAGATGGCCGTGGTGGTGATCGTGATGCTCAGCGCCAGCGCCACGGCGTGCAGGATCGGGTCGGCGATCGGAACGAACGAGAACACCGCGACCGGGATCTGCACCACCGCGATCAGGGCGATCAGGCCCCTGCGGCGGTAGGAGCCCCACAGCCAGGCCGTCCACAGTGGTGACGCGACGATCGCGAGCGTCAGGACGTCCAGCAGCGAGTGCAGGTACGGATTCTTGACCCGATCGTGGAACGCGGCGTACGCCGGGGTCGCGAAGCTGACGGCGGCGATGGTGGCGGCCAGGGTTGTGATGACGACAGCGTTTCTGCGCATGCCGCACCTCCTCGCGTTATTCGGTGATGACTCGACGTTAGGTCCGGCCGCGGCGCGGAACTGTCGGATATCCGGCATTTGCGGACGTACAGATGGGTGTGGCGCCGGTTTCGCACCGGCGCCACACCCCTGAGAGATCGCCTCAGCCCTCGAAGGCCTCGCGCAGCGCGGCGATGTCGAGCTTCTTCATCTGGAACATCGCCTGGGTCGCGCGCTGAACCTTCGCGCTGTCGGGGTCGCGCAGCATCTCCATGAACTCCGCGGGAACGATCTGCCAGGACACCCCGAACCTGTCCTTCAGCCAGCCGCACGGGCCCTCGCTGCCGCCATCGGCGGTCAGGGCCTCCCACAGCCGGTCGATCTCGGCCTGGTCGGCGCAGTGCGCCTCGATGGACGCCGCCTCGTTCAGGGTGAAGTCGGTACCGCCGTTGAGGAAGGTGTAGCGCTGGTCGCCGAGCGCGATCACCACGGTCATCACGGTGTCCGCGCGGTCCCCGGCCTCCTTGCCGTAGCGCATGGTCTCCACGATGCGGGCGTCGTCGAACAGCGAGGTGTAGAAGGCGGCGGCCGGCTCGGCCTGGTCGTCGAACCACAGGCAGGTGGCGAACGTGGTCATGATGACTCCTCTTATCTGGTGGTGTTGGTGGTGAACAGCGACGTGGTGCGGTCCCAGCGGCCCCAGGCGATCAGGACGAACAGGACGAAGAAGATCCCGGTGGTGATGTTCGCCGAGTAGGTGTGGGTCTGGAAGGTGTTGGTGAGCGTGGCGCCCACCATCGTGGCGGCCAGCCCGATCGAGGCGAGCCCGCACAGGCGGGGGATCAGCAGTCCGATGCCGCCGGCGACCTCGACGACGCCGACGAAGTAGCGATACCAATCGCCCCAACCGATCTGGTGGAACACGGCCGCGGCGGTCGGGTCGCCGAGGAGCTTGGGGCCGCCGGAGGCGACGATGAAGAACACGGCGGCCAAAGCCTGCACCACCCACAGGGTGATGTGGAGTCCGCGCTTGGTTTGGGGGGCGGGGGCGTCGGTGGTGGACATGATGGGCTTCCCTTCGGGCTTTTCGATGTGGTTGTCAGGTAGACCCCGCGCGCGCCGCGAACTCATCGCCGCGGCCCGAACTTTTTTCGCCCACCCCGGGATTGTGCGCCGCCGGTGTGAAATCTTGGCCGGTATGGACGATCCGCCCGCCCTCACCCACACCACCAACGTGCTGCGCCGCATGACCGCCCGCAGCCGCTACGAGGTCCACCGGGCGTCCACGCCCCTGGAGCTGTTCTTCGACCTGTGTTTCGTGGTCGCGGTGGCCCAGGCCGGCGCCCAGCTGGTGCCCGCGCTGGCCGAGGGCCACGTCGCCGCCGGGATCGTGTCGTACCTGGCGGTGTTCTTCGGGGTGTGGTGGGCGTGGATGAACTTCACGTGGTTCGCCTCGGCCTACGACACCGACGACGTCGCGTACCGGGTCTTCACGCTGATCCAGATGGCGGGCGTGCAGGTGTTCGCCGCCGGGGTGCCGCGCGCCTTCGTCCACCACGACTGGCGGATCGCGGTGTGGGGCTACGTCGTCATGCGGCTGGCGCAAAGCACCCAGTGGTTCCGGGCGGCGGCCAGCGAGCGCGGCCCCGCCCGCCGCACCGCCGCGCGCTACGGCGTCGGGCTGCTGATCTGCCAGGCGGGCTGGGTCGCGATGCTGTACGTCCCCCGCGAGTACCAAAACTGGGTATTCCTGGCGTTGGTGATCGTCGAGCTGGCGGTGCCGGTGGTGGCCGAGCGGACGGCGCGCACCTCGTGGCACCCTCACCACATCGCCGAGCGTTACGGGTTGTTCACCCTGATCGTGCTGGGCGAGACGGTCGCGGCGGGCACCATCGCCGTCCAGTCCGGAATGGCCGAGCACGGGACCTTCGATCTCCTGATCCCCATCGCGGCGGGCGGTCTGCTGCTGGTCTTCTCGGCCTGGTGGATCTATTTCTCGGTGCCCGCGGGCGAATACCTGGAGTCCAATCGGGTCGCGATTCCGTGGGGGTACGGACATTTCCTGATCTTCATCTCCGCGGCGGCGATCGGCGCGGGACTGGAGGTGGCGGTGGAACAGGCCACCGGCCACAACCACCTGAGCGCCACCGCCGCGGCGGCCACCGTGACCGTCCCGGCGGGGATGTTCCTCGTCGCGTCGTGGCTTTTGCACAGCTGGCGGTCCAAGACGACCGTCGCGCAACATCTGGTGCTGCCGCTGATGGCCGTCGGCGTGTTGGTGTGCACCTTCGCGGGCCGGTACGCGGTGCCCGCCGCCGGATTGGTGGCGGCACTGGGCGTGACCGTGGGCATTTTGCTATCGACACGCGTCGATCGAGCCCCGGCGGATTGAGTCTATATGGACTGTCGTGTCCACAATTGGTGGCTAATCGAGTTTGGATCGATTGTCACGTATCGATAAACAGTCGAATCGGCGGGTTGACCGCCGGACGTGACGGACGCTACGATCCACGAATTCGTGCACCTTGTGGAGCCATTTCGCAATCGAATACACCGTTCGTGCCGTTGCCCGGAAACCTGACAGCCCGCCCAAGTCGCTGTACCGTGACAACTGTGGACGGACGGTGACGATCATGAGCCTAGATTCAATGTGGAAGGTAGGCGACAATGGAATATTTTGTCCCCGAAGTGGTCGGCACGGCAATCCTGGTCCTTTTGGGTAACGGGGTCGTGGCCGGTGTGGTTTTGGCCAAGTCCAAGGCGAAGGACGGCGGCTGGATCGTCATCACCGCCGCCTGGGGTCTGGCCGTGACCATGGCCGTGTACGCCGTCGGTCGCATCAGCGGCGCGCACCTCAACCCCGCGGTCACCCTGGCGCTCGCCAGCCAGGGCACCACCAAGTGGTCGGACGTCCCCTTTTATCTGGCCGGGGAAATGCTCGGCGCCATCGTCGGCCAGTGCCTGGTCTTCCTGGCCTATTACAAGCACTGGGGGGAAACGGACGACGCGGCGGCCAAGCTGGCCGCCCACAGCACCGCCCCCGCCATTCGCAGCACCGTATGGAACCTCGTCACCGAGATCATCGGCACCTTCATGCTGGTGTTCGGCATCCTCGCGATCGGCGCGAACGGCGCCCACCTCGGCAGCGGCGTCGACCTGAAGCTGGCCTTCGGCAACGCCGTCGCCCCGCTGCTGGTCGGCCTGCTGGTGTTCGTCATCGGCATGTCGCTCGGTGGACCCACGGGTTACGCCATCAACCCCGCCCGTGACCTCGGCCCCCGCATCGCCCACCAGATCCTGCCGATCCCCGGCAAGGGCAGCTCGGACTGGTCATACTCCTGGATTCCGGTGGCCGGCCCCATCGTCGGCGGCCTGCTGGCCTCCGGCGTGTGGAGCCTGCTCGCCTTCTCCTGACCCGAAGACGCGTTGGTGCCGCCGCGCGAACGGCGGCGCCAACGCGCACACTCTTCCTATATTCCGCCGACCACGTGAAGGAGAAATAGACGTGAGCGAGTACATCGCGGCGATCGACCAGGGAACCACGTCCAGCCGATGCATCGTCTTCGACCACTCGGGCTCCATCGTCTCGATGGACCAGAAGGAACACGAGCAGATCTTCCCCAAGCCCGGCTGGGTGGAGCACAACGCCGCCGAGATCTGGACCAACGTCCAGGAGGTCGTCCAGGGCGCGATCGAGAAGGGCAACCTGTCGAAGGACCAGATCAAGGCCATCGGCATCACCAACCAGCGCGAGACGACCCTGGTGTGGGACGCCGAAACCGGCGAGCCGGTGCACAACGCCATCGTCTGGCAGGACACCCGCACCGACAAACTGTGCCAGGAGCTGGGTTCCAACGTCGGCCAGGAGCGCTTCCGCGAGAAGTGCGGCCTGCCGCTGGCCACCTACTTCGCCGGGCCGAAGATCCGCTGGCTGCTCGACAACGTCGAGGGGCTGCGCGGCCGCGCCGAGCGCGGCGAGGTGCTGTTCGGCACCATGGACAGCTGGGTGATCTGGAACCTCACCGGCGGCACCCACGTCATCGACGTGACCAACGCCAGCCGCACCATGCTGATGAACCTGCGCACCCTCGCCTGGGATCAGTCCATTCTGGACGCCATGAAGATCCCGTCGGCCATGCTGCCCGAGATCCGCTCCTCCGCCGAGGTGTACGGCAGCGCCAAGGGCTACCTCGAGGGCGTCCCGGTGGCCTCGGCGCTCGGCGACCAGCAGGCCGCACTGTTCGGACAGACCTGCTTCAACGTCGGCGAGGCCAAGTCCACCTACGGCACCGGCACCTTCCTGCTGCTCAACACCGGCACCGAGCCGGTGGTGTCCAAGAAGGGCCTGCTCACCACGGTCGGCTACAAGATCGGCGACCAGCCCGCGTCCTTCGCCCTGGAGGGCTCGATCGCGGTCACCGGTTCGCTGGTGCAGTGGCTGCGCGACAACCTGGGCCTGATCTCGGACGCGCCCGAGGTCGAGACCCTGGCCAGGACCGTGGACGACAACGGCGGCTGCTACATCGTGCCCGCCTTCTCCGGCCTGTTCGCCCCGCACTGGCGCAGCGACGCCCGCGGCGTGATCGCCGGACTCACCCGCTACATCAACAAGGGCCACATCGCCCGGGCCACCCTGGAGGCCACCTCCTGGCAGACCCGCGAGGTCGTCGACGCCATGAACGACGACTCCGGTGTCCCGCTCACCGAGCTCAAGGTGGACGGCGGCATGACGGCCAACAACATGCTGATGCAGCACCTGTCGGACGTGCTCGACGTGCCCGTGGTGCGCCCGGTGGTCGCCGAGACCACCTGCCTGGGCGCCGCCTACGCGGCGGGCCTGGCGACCGGCTACTGGTCGGACGTGGAGAGCCTGCGCTCCAACTGGCAGAAGGACGCCGAGTGGCAGCCCGACATGGACGCCGCCGTTCGCGACCGCGAGTACGCCGGCTGGAACAAGGCCGTCCAGCGCACCTTGGGCTGGGTCGACCAGGACTGACCGTCCCCCGCGGCCCCCGACGCGCGTTCGACGTGTCGGGGGCCGCGGCGTGTCCGCGTCAGATCCGTTGGGCGCCTTGCGACATACGCGGTAGGCGTCATAGCCTCGATTCATGACGCAGCGGACGCGCACCATCGTGGGGGCGGCGATCGGCGTGGCGGCGGCCGGCTGGTGGGTCGTCGTCATGGCCGTACAGGCCGCCGCCGAACCCATCGCCTACGCCGAGAACAACACCTACTGGTACCGCGACGCGCGATGGCTGGCCCTGCTGGCGCTGGCTGTCGCTCTGGTGTGGACGTTCCGCGGCGACCGCGTCGTGTCGTGGGCGGCGGTCGGGGGATTCGTGGGCTCCGTCGGCCTCGACGTCCTCGTCGACCGCCTCAACGCGATGGGGCTGTGCGCGGTCATCGCGGCGTGGCTCGGCGGGTGGGTGTTGGGGATGCGGCGCCCCATCAACCCCCGAACCCGACCGTTGCTACTGGCCGCGAGCCTGGCGGCGGCGGGCGCCGTCTAAGCGGCGATGTTGACCTCGCCGAGCGACCGAGAGTGGAGCCTGGCGGTCTCGGCGCCACTGCTCGGCGCCATGCTCGCGGTCCTCGCGCTCGGGTGCGCGATCGGCGCGGGCACACGGAATCGTGCCGTCGCCGTCACGGCTCTTGTCGTCGGCGGGTCGCTGTTGCTCGCGTCCCGCCTGATGCCGATGCCCCAGAATCTCCTGCCCGTGTTCGGGTTCGGGGTGACGCTGGTGCTGGCCGTCGTGTTCCTCGGGTTGGGCAGGGAGGACCAGGTCACCCGCGTCGCCATGGCCTGCGCCGCCCTGGTGGTCGCGGCCATCGCGTTCGTGATCGGGTTGTCCGCCGACTTCTCGCTGCACAGCGGCCAGGTCTTCACCGCTCTGGCGGGCAATCTCGCCATCGACTCCGCCGACGAGGACCTGTCGTTCGCGCTGGAGGCCGTCTTCACGGGGCTGGTGGTGGGGACCGTGGTGTCCGTCCGTGTTTGGGACGCGGCCCCCATGCCCGACGACACGCGAGAGCCCCAGGCCACCACGGCCTGAGGCTCCCGCGGTCGGATCGACGTGCTCAGGTGGACGAGGTCTCGACCAGCGGTTCGGCCTTCTCCTCGGGGGGATTCTCGTCGTCGGTGTCGACGAAGAAGTCCAGCTCCTTGGTGCCGTCGCCGCCGTCGGCCACCTTGGCGGCCTTGAGGATCAGCGTCACGATCACCACCACGATCAGGTTGATCGCGATGGACAGGAAGCCGGGGTACAGGGTGAACTTGGTGTCCAGACCCAGGTTCGCCAGCGGGAAGGAGTTGCCGCCGAAGTGGGCGCGGGAACCGTCGGGGCTGGGGGTGAAGTACAGCATCAACAGGCCCGAGCCCATGCCCGCGACCCAACCCGTGATGAGTGCTCCCTTGTGGAACCAGCGGGTGAACACGCCGATCGCCACGCTGGGCAGCGTCTGCAGGATGATGACGCCGCCGATCAGCTGCAGGTCGATGGAGAACTGCGGGCTGATCAGCAGGATGACGGCGACCGCGCCCACCTTGACCACCAGGGAGGCCACCTTCGAGACGGTGGCCTCGTGGCGCGCGGTGGCGTCCTTCTTGATGTACTCCTTGTAGATGTTGCGGGTGAACAGGTTCGCCGCCGCGATCGACATGATCGCCGCCGGGACCAGCGCCCCGATGCCGACCGCCGCGAAGGCGATGCCGGTGAACCAGTCGGGGAACATCTTGTCGAACAGCTGCGGCACCACGGCGCTGGTGTCGGGCTTGCCCTGCGGGGTCTTCGGGTCGATGTGCGCCGCCAGGGCCATGTAACCCAGCAGCGCGATGATCCCCAAAAGGAACGAGTACGCGGGCAGCGCCGACATGTTGCGCTTGATGACGTTGCGGCTGCGGCTGGCCAACACGCCCGTCACCGAGTGCGGATACAGGAACAGCGCCAGCGCCGAGCCCAGGGCCAGGGTGACGTATTGGAGCTGGTTGTTGGGCCCCAACAGCATCGATCCTCCCTTGGCGGTCAGCGCCTTGTCCGCGGAGTCGAAGACCGTTCCCCATCCGCCCAGCTTGGCGGGGATGTAGATCGCCGCCACGATGATGACCAGGTAGATGAGGAAGTCCTTGACGAACGCGATCAGCGCGGGCGCCCGCAGGCCGGACTGGTAGGTGTAGGCCGCCAGGATCGCGAACGCGATGATGATCGGCAGGTTCGCCGCCCAGCCGTTGCCGACGAGCCCCATGGACTTCAGCACCGCCTCGATGCCGACGAGCTGCAGGGCGATGTAGGGCATGGTGGCCACGATCCCGGTGATGGCGATCAGCAGCGCCAGGGTGGGCGACTGGAACCGGGAGCGCACGAAGTCGGCGGGGGTGACGAAACCGTGCTGTTTGGACACCGACCACAGGCGGATCAGGAACAGGAACACGATGGGGTAGGCGACCACCGTGTACGGCATCGCGAAGAATCCCATGGCGCCGGCGCCGAACACCAGGCCGGGCACGGCGATGAACGTGTACGCGGTGTACAGGTCACCGCCGATCAGGAACCACGAGACCCAGCTGCCGAACCCGCGTCCACCCAGACCCCATTCGTTGAGGTGCAACATGTCGGTGGGGCGCCGCCAGCGGGCCGCGACGAATCCCATCACCGACACGGCCAGGAACAACACGGTGAAGATGATCAGTTCTGTCCATTGCAGATGCATCACCGGTTCTCCTTCCGCTTGCCGATCTGGTAAATGATCGTCGTGGTGGCGACGCCGATGATGACGAAGGCGAGTTGGAGCCAGTAGAAGGCCGGGAAGCCGAACAGGCGGGGCTCGTCGGAGTTGAACAGGAATGTCAGGAGGGGGATGACGATCGGAACCAGCAGTAGCCAGTTCCAGGGGCTGAGATCGGACTTTCGGGTCCGCTCTGGGGTAGACACGCGAGACCTCCGGGGAAACGGGCAGTAACGGTGTGAATGTGGACACACCGTATGGCCGGGGACGTTACCACGCGTCAGGACATTTGGCGTATATGAAGATGCGACGTGCCGGACCGGCGCACCCTCGCCGGTCGGGCGCCGGATTTGATGCGAGACTGGACGTCATGAACACGCCTGATCCTCGTCAAGCCCCGCAGCGCCTGCTGGCCGGCGCGGTGGATCTGTCCGCCCTGGCCCAGTCCCGTCCGTCCCCGCAGGCCGCCGCCCCCGATGACGGCGAAGCCCCGGCCGCGGGCCCGCCCGCCGACGGCGTGGCGGTCGTCGACGTCACCGAGGTCACCTTCCAGTCTGAGGTGCTGGAGCGGTCGCTGTCGACGCCGGTGGTGATCGACTTCTGGGCCGAGTGGTGCGGCCCGTGCAAGAAGCTGTCGCCGGTGCTGGAGAAGCTGGCCGTCGAGGCCGACGGCGCCTGGACCCTGGCCAAGATCGACGTGGACGCCAACCCGCAGCTGCAGGCGGCGTTCCAGGTGCAGTCGATTCCCACGGTGATCGCGATGTGGCAGGGCCGTCCGGTCGACGGCTTCCAGGGCGTGCAGCCGGAGACCACCCTGCGCACCTGGTTGGGCCAGTTGATGGAGGCCGCCGGGGGGCAGGCGCCGGAGATGCCGGTCGATCCGACGTTCGCCGCGGCGGAGTCGGCGCTGGAGTCGGGCGACCTGGACGGCGCCGAGCGCGCCTATCAGAACTATTTGGACGATAACCCGGGCGCGACCGAGGCCGAGGCGGGTCTGGCCCAGGTGCGGCTGCTGCGCCGGGTGCGCGACGCCGGGGACGCCACCGGGGCCGACGAGATCTCGGCGACCCTGTCCGCCGCGGACGCCGCGGTGATGAACGGCGAGGCCGAGAAGGCGTACGACCAGCTCATCGCCCTGATCGGGCGGCTGGGCGGCGAGGATCGTGATACCGTCCGCAAGCACCTGCTGGAGCTGTTCGCCGTGGCCGGCGGCGACGACCCGACGGTGTCGGCGGCGCGCCGCAAGCTCGCCGCGGTGCTGTTTTAACGACGGGCCCCGTTCCACACCACCCCCTTGTCAGATCGGAGCGTTGTCACCGACCAATGCGACGCATCGCCATCCTGGACGCCCCCTCGAACCTTGGCCTGCGACCGCCCACACCGACCACGGTGCCCGGTTGCGCCAAGGCTCCCGGGGCGCTGCGCGACCGGGGACTGGTGGCGCAGCTGGCGGCGCGCGACGCGGGTTGCCTGACGCCGCCGCGCTTCGACACCGGCGAGTGGCAGCCGGGGGACGGGGTGTCGCAGGCCGCCGAGATCGCGGAGTATTCGCGAAGGCTCGCCGACCGCATCGACGCCATTGTGGACGCGGGGGAGTGGCCGCTGGTGCTCGGCGGCGACTGCTCGATCCTGTTGGGCTCGGCGGTGGCGATGCGGCGGCGCGGCAAGCTGACCGGATCCCGCTACGGGCTGATCTTCATGGACGGTCACTCCGACTTCCGCCACCCCGGAAACTCGCCGTACGTGGGTGCGGCGGCCGGGGAGGACCTGGCGCTGGTGACCGGGCGCGGCCAGGTCGACCTCACCGACATCGACGGCCACCGGCCGTACGTGGAGCCCGCCCACACCGTGGTGCTGGGCATCCGCGACTCCGACGCGCACCGCATCGAGCTGACCGCCGCGGGCATCACCCATCGCACCGCCACCCAGGTGCGCGCCACCGGCGCGGTCCGCAGCGCCGAATGGGCGGTGGAGGAGCTGGGCGACGTCACGGGATTCTGGCTGCACGTCGATGTGGACATTTTGGACTCACTCGTGATGCCCGCGGTGGACTCGCCCGACCCGGGCGGCATCGCGCTGGGGGAGTTTCAGCAGCTCATCGAGGTGTTCTCGTCGTACGAGGAGTGCCTCGGCATGGAGCTGACGGTCTTCGATCCCGACTACGACCCGGACGGCGAGTACGCCGAGGCGATCGCCTCGACGCTCGCCCGGGCGCTGGCCCCCTGAGCGAGCGCGCGTGCGGAGTTTGTGGATTTGTGAGCGATAGCGTCGCCAATCGGTCAGGTCGCGTGCAGCCGGGAAACCCCCGCCGGGCAGCCACGACGGACGCTTACCTCATCACGCGGTTACACCCCTCGATGGGCGGCCGGGAGCTGCCGTGCATGTGTGGAAGGACAGTCGTAGGCTCGTGCATAGTGCGGCGCCCACATTGGCGTGGGCGCGAAAGTTATTTGGGAGCTGGCGAACGGTGTTGGCAATGGCCGCAGACGAAGACGACCGGAATATCGACGAGGAACTTCCCAACCGAGAAACCCTCATCTCCGACGCGGCGAACCTGGCCGGGGATGACGGCGAACTCGCCGACCTGGTGCGACGATATTGGCGCTTCGTCCCGGACGAGGATCTGGCCGGCCGCTCGGCCGCCGACCTGTTCCACGTCACCGTCGCCCACCGGGAACTGGCGTCCCAGCGCGTGGTCGGCGAGGTCAAGCTGTCGGTGACCACCCCCGAGGCCCCCGAACCCGACGGCGAGCCCGCCCCGCCCCGCCACACCTCGATCGACATCGTCACCGACGACATGCCGTTCCTGGTCGACTCGATCACCACGGCGCTGACCTCCCGCGACCTCGACATCCACGTCGTGGTGCACCCGCTGGTGCCGGTCGTCCGCGAAGTCATGGGCGCCTTGCAATCCCTGCCGTCCCATGAGGACGCCGAGGGCGCGGTCGCCGAGAGCTGGATGCACTTCGAGGTGGACCGGCTGCGCGACGCCGAGAAGGTCACCGACGTCCACAACGCCATCCTGGGCGTGCTGACCGACGTGCGGCAGTGCGTGGAGGATTGGCCGCGGATGCGCGCGGTCGCCACCGAGCTGGCCGCCGAGATCGCCGACGACGGCGAGCGGCTGCCGGTGCCCGAGCGCGACCTCACCGACGCCGTCGAGCTGCTGCGCTGGCTGGCCGACAACCACTTCACGTTCCTGGGCTACCGCGAATACCGCCTCGCCGACACCGACGCCGGACAGGCGCTGGAGGCGGTTGGCGGCAGCGGCCTGGGCCTGCTGCGCGCCGACCAGGGCGCGCCGAAGCTGTTGAGCGCCCTGACCCCCGAGGCGTACGAGCAGGTGCTGGAGAAGCGGCTCCTGATCGTCACCAAGACGAACTCCCGCTCCACCGTCCACCGTCACTCCTACATGGACTATGTCGGCTTCAAGGTCTTCGACGACGCCGGCAACGTGATCGGCGAGCGCCGCTTCCTGGGCCTGTTCACCACGGCCGCCTACCTGTCCAGCGTCAAGGACCTGCCCGTGGTGAGCCGCAAGGCCGCCGACGTGATGGACCGCTCCGGCCTGTCTCCCAACAGCCACTCCGGCAAGGACCTGATGGCCATCCTGGAGACCTACCCGCGCGACGAGCTGTTCCAAAGCTCCACCGACAACCTGTTCCACACCGCCATGGACGTGCTGCGGCTGGCCGGCCGCCGCCGGCTGCGCTTCTTCGCGCGCCGCGACACCTACGGCCGCTTCTTCTCCTGCCTGGTGTACCTGCCGCGCGACCGCTTCGACACCGACAACCGCCTGAAGATCCAGAAGATCCTCATGGCCCGGCTCAACGGCGTCGGCATCGACTTCTCCACCTACGTGTCGGAGTCGGTGCTGGCCCGCATCCACCTGACGGTGCGGGTCGACCCGGCCAACCCGCCCGGCGACGTCGACGTCGCCGCCGTCCAAAGGGAACTCATCGAGGCCACCCGCTCCTGGGACGCCGACTTCTCGGTGCTGCTGGACCGCCAGCTCGGCGAGGACCAGTCCAAGGACGTGTACCTGCGCTACGTCGACGCGTTCTCCAATGTGTACAAGGACAGCCACTCGCCGCGCGAGGCCGCCAAGGACATCGCCAAGCTCGAGCTGGTGGACGAGCCCGGTGAGCTCGCGTTGCACCTGTTCCGCCGCCGCAAGAGCGACGAGGACATCCGCTTCAAGGTGTTCCGCTTCGGCGAGCCGATGATGCTGTCGGCCGTGCTGCCGGTGCTGCACTCGCTGGGCGTCACCGTCGAGGACGAGCACCCCTACGAGATCGAGCGCGCCGACGGCACGGTCTTCCTGCACGACTTCGGTTTGCGGCTGCCTGCCGACCTGCCGACCCAGGTGCCGCAGGTGCGCGCCGACGTGGAGAACGCGTTCTCGGCGTCGTGGCGCGGCGAGGCCGAGACCGACGGCTTCAACGCCCTGGTGCTGCGCGCCGGGTTGACCTGGCGCCAGGTGGTGATCCTGCGGGCCTACGCCAAGTACCTCCGCCAGGCCGGAACCACCCAGTCCAGCTCCTTCATGGCGTCCACGCTGTGCTCGCACCCGCAGCTGGCCAAGCAGCTGGTGTCGCTGTTCGAGACGCGCTTCGACCCGCGGCTGGAGCTCACCGCGCAGGCCCGCGACGACCGGGCCGCCGAGATCGCCACGGCGTTCGAGGCCGCCCTGGAGGACGTCCCCAGCCTCAACGCCGACCGGGTGCTGCGCTCGTACCTCGGTCTGATCCGCGCCACCCTGCGCACGTCCTACTACCAGCGCGGATCCTCCGGCCGCCCCAAGTCCTATGTGGCTCTCAAGCTCGACCCGCAGTCGATCCCCGAGCTGCCCGAGCCGCGTCCGGCCTTCGAGATCTTCGTGTACTCGCCGCGCTTCGAGGGCGTCCACCTGCGCTTCGGCAAGGTGGCGCGCGGCGGTCTGCGCTGGAGCGACCGCGAGGACTTCCGCACCGAGATCCTCGGCCTCGTCAAGGCGCAGATGGTGAAGAACACCGTGATCGTGCCCGTGGGCTCCAAGGGCGGCTTCCTGCTCAAGCAGGCGCCGAGCGAGCGCGAGGCCCTGCAAGTCGAGGGCGTCACCTGCTACAAGCTGTTCATCTCGGCGCTGCTGGACGTCACCGACAACATCGACTCCGGTTCCGGCAAGGTGATCCCGCCGCCGGAGGTGGTGCGCCACGACTCCGACGACACCTACCTGGTGGTGGCCGCCGACAAGGGAACCGCGACGTTCTCCGACATCGCCAACGGCATCGCCAACCACTACAACTTCTGGCTCGGCGACGCCTTCGCCTCGGGCGGCTCGGCCGGCTACGACCACAAGAAGATGGGCATCACCGCCCGCGGCGCCTGGGAGTCGGTGAAGCGGCACTTCAAGACGATGGGTGTCGACACCCAGACCACCGACCACACCTGCGTGGGCATCGGCGACATGGGCGGCGACGTGTTCGGCAATGGCCTGATGTGCTCGCCGCACACGCGCCTGATCGCGGCGTTCAACCACATGCACATCTTCATCGACCCCAACCCCGACACGCCTGCGGCGTACGCCGAACGCCAGCGGCTGTTCGCGCTGCCTCGCTCCACATGGGACGACTTCAACCACGACCTGATCTCCGAAGGCGGGGGCGTGTGGTCCCGTTCCGCCAAGCGGATCCCGGTGTCGCCGCAGGTCCGCGCCGCCCTGGGCATCGAGGACCCGGTGAAGGAGCTGGCGCCCAGCGACCTGATCAAGGCCATCCTGCGCGCCAAGGTGGACCTGTTGTGGAACGGCGGCATCGGCACCTACGTCAAGGGCAGCGCCGAGACCAACGCCGACGTCGGCGACAAGAGCAACGACCCGCTGCGGGTGGACGGCGCCGAGCTGCGCTGCACCGTCGTGGGCGAGGGCGGCAACCTGGGCCTCACCCAGCGCGGCCGCATCGAGGCCGCCAAGAACGGCGTGCGGCTGGCCACCGACTTCATCGACAACTCCGCCGGCGTCGACACCTCCGACCACGAGGTCAACATCAAGGTCCTGCTGTCGCGGGCGATCCACGCCGGGCTGCTGCCCGCGGGCGACCGCGACCAGCTGCTGGAGGAGATGACCGACGAGGTCGCGCGCTTGGCGCTGGACGACAACTACAACCAGAACACGGCCCTGGCCGCCGCCGACGCCCAGTCCAGCACGCTGTTCAGCGTCCACATCAGGCTGATGCGGTACCTGTCGAAGACGGCGGGCCTGAATCGCCAGCTGGAGGCGTTGCCGTCCGACAAGGAGATCGCCACCCGGATGGCCGCGGGCGAGGGGCTCACCGAGCCGGAGCTGGCCGTCATCCTGTCGTACGTGAAGATCGGTCTGGAGACCGAGATCAACGACTCCGACCTGCCGGACGAGGCGTGGACCAAGCCGGTGCTGTCGGAGTACTTCCCGACGCCGCTGCGGGAACGCTTCGAGCGCCTGATGCCCGAGCACCCGCTGCGCCGCGAGATCGTCACCACGGTGCTGGTCAACGAGGCCGTCAACCGGGGCGGAACATCCTTTGTGTTCCGTGCCATGGAGGAGACCGGCGCCGGCGCCGCGGATGTGTTGCGCGCCTACGTGATCGTCCGCGACGTGTTCGGGCTGTCCGAGATCTGGGCCGACATCGAGGCGCTGGACAACCAGATCCCCGCCGCCGCGCAGACCGAGGCGATGCTGGTGATCCGGCGGCTGCTGGACCGCGGCGTGCGCTGGCTGGTGCAAAACCGCGCCGTCCCGCTGGAGGTCCCCCCCGAGACCGACCGGATGCGCCCGGGAGTGTCCACACTGCTGCCGCGGGTGCGGGAACTGTTGCAGGGCACCGAGGCCGAGGGCATGAGCGAGTACGCCGAGACCCTGGTGAGCAAGGGCGTCCCGCAGAGTCTCGCCGAGCGGGTCGCCGGCCTGATGTACGGCTTCGGCCTGGTCGACGTGGTCGAGGTGACCGACGCCCAGCGCTGCGACCGGCAGTCGGTGGCCGACGTCTACTTCACCCTGACGGCCCGCTTCGGCGCCGACGACGTGCTCAACAAGATCTCGGCGCTGCCGCGCGACAACCGCTCCCGGACCCTGGCCCGCACCGCGCTGCGCTACGACCTGTACGCGGCGCTGGCGGCGCTGACCCGCCAGGTCATGGCGACCACGCCGGACGACATGACCGCCGCCGAGCGGGTCGACCAGTGGCAGCACGACAACGCCGCCACCCTGGACCGGGTGGTGTCGGCGCGCGCCGAGTTCGTGACCGAGGGGGCCGACCTGGCCTCGCTGTCGGTGCTGCTGCGCCAGATCCGCACCCTGGCCCAGGCCTCCGCGGCCCGCGCGCACTAGCCATAAGAACCGCATAACCAGTAGGTTCAGGGGTTCCCCGGCGCATACGTCGATGGTAGGAAGGTGTTGACCGTCCGCGATGGCGGTCACCACCTTCCGATACGACGAACCGTGGGAGCCCCTGATCATGTCGACATCCCCTTCCCCGTCCCGGCGCAATGTGCTGCGGGGCGCGATCCTGATCGGCGCTGGCGGAGTGGTCGGAGGCGGGGCGCTACTGGCGTCCGGCATCGCCTCGGCCGAGGTCACCGACCCCAAGATCATCGGCTGCGACGCGTGGGGCGCGCGTCAGCCCGCCGACCCGCTGAACCAGCTCGACAACAACCCGGACAAGATCCTGATCCACCACACCGCGTCCAGCAATGACACCGGCACCACCGAGGACGACGCCAAGTCCATCGCCCAGCAGATCCAGCACTGGCACATGGACGAAAACGGCTGGTCCGACACCGGCCAGCACTTCACCGTCAGCCGGGGCGGCTTCGCGCTGGAGGGTCGCCACACCAGCCTGCAACACCTCACCGACGGCAAGGGCATGGTGCAGGGCGCCCACTGCCCGGGCCAGAACACCTCGGCGATCGGCATCGAGCACGAGGGCCTGTACACCAGCATCGAGCCGCCGAAGGCGCTGTACGACAAGACGGTCGAGCTGTGCGCGTTCATCTGCGGCAAGTACTCCATCGACCCCAAGGAGATCTACGGGCACCGCGACTACTACAGCACCGAGTGCCCGGGCGAGAAGTTCTACGCGATGCTGCCGCAGCTGCGTAAGGACGTCGCGGCGAAGATGAAGGGCTGAAACCCATGGGCGACAACACATCCGGCCCGTCCCGCCGCAACGTGCTGCGCGGCGCGGTCCTGCTGGGCGTCGGCGTGGCCGCCGGCGGCGGGGCCCTGTTGAGCACCGGCATCGCCGGCGCCGACGTGCCCGTCCCCGACATCGCCGACTGCGACACCTGGGGCGCCCGTCCCCCCTCGGAGGACGTCACCCCGGTCGAGCGCAACCCCGACAAGATCATCGTCCACCACACCGAATCGGCCAACACCGACGACACCTCGCAGGACGCGGCCTACGCCATCGCCCGCGAGATCCAGCACTGGCACATGGACGAAAACGGCTGGATCGACACCGGCCAGCACTTCACCAACAGCCGCGGCGGCTTCCTCATGGAGGGCCGCCACACCAGCCTGAAGCACCTCACCGACGGCAAGGGCATGGTGCAGGGCGCCCACGCCCCCGGGCAGAACGACAAGGCCATCGGCATCGAGAACCAGGGCACCTACTTCACGGTGGAGCCGCCGAAGGCCCTGTGGGACAGCCTGGTGAAGCTGTGCGCGTACATCTGCGCCCAGTACGGCATCAAGGCCACCGAGATCTACGGCCACCGCGACTACACCGACACCGACTGCCCCGGCGACGTGCTGTACGGCAAGATCCCGCAGCTGCGCGAGGAAGTCCAAAAGGTACTGGACGGTACCCCCTGACCTTATTTTCCTCTCACAAACACCTGTGCCCCCGATCCTCCCACCCGAGGATCGGGGGCACACGGTCGCCGGTGCCGGTACGAAACCTGATGTCGAGAATCTGCTTGGAGAAACGCCGCGGCCGATGGACCATGGCCCTCGAGGCGCCAAACGTCAAGGACGAATCATGACGATATCGATGTACCTGAGTTTCCTGTTGTTCGCCGCCATCGTGGTCGTCGCGCCGGGACCGGACTTCGCCGTGGTGCTCAAGAACTGCGTCGTCGGCGGGCGTGGGCCCGGAATGGCGACCTCGCTGGGGGTGCTCGCCAGCCTCGCCGTGCACGCCAGCTGCGCGGTGCTGGGGGTCAGCGTCGTGTTGGTGCGGATCGAGCCGCTGTTTCAGGCGATCCGCTGGGCCGGGGTGGCGTACCTGGTGTACCTCGGCGTGCGGGCGCTGCGGTCGGCGCGGCGCGGGCGTTACGCCGAGGTCTCGGCCGCCGACGGCACCGCGCGCGTGCTGCGGGGCTTCGGGCAGGGGTTCCTGTCCAACATCACCAACCCGAAGGCGTTCGCGTTCTATCTGTCGGTGCTGCCGCAGTTCGTCAGCGCCAGCGACAGCCACACCTCGACGCTGCTGCTGTTGGCCTTCACCCACGCGGCGGTGGCCGTGGTGTGGTTCATGCTGGTCCCGCTGTTCACGCATCGCCTGCGGGCGTGGCTGAAGCGGCGGCCGGTGCGGCGCGCGGTCGACGCCGCCACCGGCGTCGCCCTGATCGGCTTCGGCGCCAAGCTGGCCACCGAGAGCTAGAGCGCGTCCGCCAGCAGCAGTTCCGCGGCGGCCTGGGCGTTGGCGGCGGCGGCGCCGTAGGTGGCGAGGTATC
>NZ_DASQPW010000019.1:0-7928 GCF_035643755.1 Stackebrandtia sp.
CGTGCACGGCGTCGGGTGTGGTGCTGGCCGGGTCGGTGGGCCCGGCCTCGGGGTGCTGCTGCGCGTGGCGGGCCAGGCAGGCCAGCACCAGCGGGCTGCCGCCCCCGCGGCGCACCAGGTTCTTGACGGCGGGCTCGGCCAGGCCGGGCGCCAGGTGCCGCACCAGCGCGGTGGCGGCGGCATCGCCGATCGGCGGAATGTCCAGAGTGAGCGCGCCGGCGGTCAGACCGGACGAGATCGTCTCGGGCAGCCGGTGCGGGGTGCGCAGCGCCGCCAGCACGCGACAGTGCTCGGCGACGCGCGGCAGCACCGCCAGCGTCACCGGGTCGCACCATTGCAGGTCGTCGATGACCAGCAGCCCGCCGCGGACCCGCGAACGCACCGCCTCGGCGCACAGCGCCACGTCGTGGGTGGGCAGCTTCGCCCGCACCGCCCGGGCCAGCGCCAGCCCCGGGGTGGCGCGCAGCATCGACAGACCCCCGCCCGAGTAGACCGGGCCGCGAAACGCCGCGGCCACCCGGTGCAGCACGTGGCTGCGCCCCGAGCCGGCGGGCCCCGACACCAGTACCAGTCCCGGCTCGGCGAGGCGGGAGGCCGCGGCCGTGGCCACGGAGGCCCCCGCGGCGGGGTCGTCATCACGCGGATGCTGTTCGGCGTCGGGCGCGTCAACGGCTGGCACGTGACTCCTTCTGGCGATCAGGACCGCGCTCAGGCGGTGCGGTGGCACGAAACAGGGATGTCAGTGGGGTGCCTTCTTCGTAGGGTCGCAGGTATCAACCGAGAAGACAATGTGTCCCCTCGGGCGATGACCCATGGACATCATATTTTGACAAAGGAAGACTGGCGATGGCCGCACCGGCTGACGGTAGGCTCGCACCCGGCGTCGGCTCGGCCCGGGCGCGGCTGCATGCCGCCCGCAAGCCTTGCGGTAGCGTCGAATTGCCCGCCGTCGAGCGTGTCGCGTGGGTGCACCTCGTCCGGGCGTGTGCCGCGTCCGGAACCGCTGTCGAATTGGGAAGGAGGCCGGCGCCCCGGCCCGGGGTCCACGCCCAGGCTGCCCAGCGCCCCCACACCATGGCATCTGGCCCATTGAGTACTCGTGTTGCCGGTTTGTGCACCGAGATCTCCCCCCGCTTGTCGCCCCGATCGCGCGCCGAAGTCGAGGGGGTGCGTGCCCGCATCGGCCAGCCCTTGCGCGTCGCCATCGCCGGACGGCTCAAGGCCGGAAAGTCCACGTTGGTCAACGCGTTGATCGGACGGCGGGTGGCCCCCACCGAGGTCGGCGAGTGTACCCGCATCGTCACCCAGTTCCGCTACGGCACCTCCGATCGCGTGGACGTGGTGAAGCGGGACGGCACCCGCGTCAGCCTTCCGCTGGACGAGTCCGGCATGGTCCCGCAGCGGCTCAAGGTGCCGCGCGAGGAGATCGCCTACGTCGACGTCACCCTCACCTCCGACCGCCTGGAGAACCTCACCGTCGTCGACACCCCCGGCATGTCCTCGGTCAACCAGTCGATCTCGGACGAGGCCCGCAAGTTCCTGTTCGACGCGCCCATCGCCGACGACATCGACCCCGATTCGCAGTCGGCGCTGTCCAGCGCCGAGGCGATCATCTACACCTTCACCCAGTCGGTGCGCGAGGACGACCTGCAGGCGCTGGAGGCGTTTCGCACCATGTCGTCGCGGCTGTCGTCCAACCCGATCAACTCCCTGGGGTTGTTCAACAAGATCGACAAGCTGGCCCCCAACCCCGCGGGCGACCCGTGGCCGGTGGCCGAACCCTTGTCGCGCAACCAGTCCAAGGTGATGCGCCGCGTGGTGTCGGACGTGGTCCCGGTGGTGGGGCTGCTGGCCGAGACCACCGAGGCCGGCCGGCTCACCGCCGCCGACTGCGAGGCGCTGCGCAAGCTCGCCGAACTGCCGGCGGCCGAACGCCAGATCATGCTGGCCGCGGCGTCGCTGTTCACGTCCCGGGAGTCGTCCATCGGCGTGGAGCAGCGCGAGCGCCTGCTGCGCCTGCTGGACCTGTACGGCATCAACTTCGCCGTGGCACACCTGGTGGCCAACCCGCACATGGCCACCGGTGAACTGGTGCGGCTGCTGTTCGCCGCCTCCGGTTTCCCCCGGCTGCGCCAGACCCTGGACCAGGCGTTCCAGCTGCGCACCGACGCCATCAAGGCCGGCTGGGGCCTGACCCGGCTGGAGGCGCTGGCCTCTTCCACCGAGCACCCGCCGGAGCGGGAGCTGCTGCGCGACGCCATCGAGCGCGTGATCCAGGACCCGCAGTACCACCGCCTGCGGCTCATCGAGGTGGCCGCGCAGGTCACCACGGGTACCGTCGAACTGCCCAGCGACATGGAGTCCGAGATCGCCCGCCTGGCGCTGACGTCCGACGCCTCCCACGTGCTGGGGCTTCCCGCCACCGACACCGAGGCCCTGGTCCGGGCGGCGCTGGAGGCCAACAACCGGTGGCGCGCCTTCGCCGTCGGCGGCGCCTCGCCGGCGCAGGCGCGGGTCGCCCACGTGGTGGCGCGCGGATTCCACCTGTTGGCCCAGCAACTGCGCGCACCCCGCACCGCCCACTGAATCGTCCGACACCAAGGAGAAATTCGATGTCGACAAGCCACCTGAGGTTGATCGCCGCGGTGGCGGCCATCGCCGCCGCGGCGTTGACCGGCGCCGTCACCGGCCTGTTGGCCGCGACGAACGACGAGATGTTCGTCGCGCCCGTGGCCGCCGCCGGTTTCGCCGGCGCGATCATCGCCGGCCTGGTCATCCTGGGGTTGCTGGGGGGACGGTTGAACCAGCGCGCCGCGGCACCGGCCGCCGCGCCCGCCGGCCCCGACACCGCCGCCCTGGCGGCCATCGACCAGCTGCACGCCGAGCGCCGCGCCCTGATCGACACGTGCATCTACGTGCGCGACCGGGCCACCAGCCAGGCCATCGCCGACAAGATCGGCAACGCCCTGTCGGAGGCCGGCGTCACCACCGTGGCCCCGGTGGGCGAGCGCTTCGACCCGACCCGGCACGAGGCCGGCGGCACCACGCCCGCGCCCGACCCGACCCACGACGGCATCATCGCCGTGGTGGAGACCGTCGGCTATGCGGACCGGGCGGCGGTGCTGCGTAACCCGATCGTCACCGTCTACCGCAACGCAGGTGCCGCATGACCACCACCGATTCCGCTCCACAGTCCGCGCCGGCCAAGAAGGACCCGGTGGCGGCTTTGGACAAGCTGTGCAAGACCGCCGTCACCAACGGCATCGCGGCGTTGCGCAAGGTCGACGCCGACGGCGCCCAGGACCTGGACGCGATGCGCCGCGAGGCGTCGGACAAGCCCACCATGGTGGTCGTCGGCGAGACCAAGCGCGGCAAGTCCTCGCTGACCAACGCGCTCATCGGGGTGCCGAACCTGTCGCCGGTGGACGCCGCGGTGGCCACCAGCTCGTACCTGGAGTTCGAGCACGGCGCCGAGCACACGGTGCAGGCGTTCGTGCCGGGCAACGAGGTCCCGGTGCCGCTCAACCCGTCCGACATCCGCGACTGGGGCACGACGCTGGGCCAGCTGCCCGGCGGGGTGCGTCCGCCGCGGCGGCTGCGCATCACGCACTCGGCGCCGCTGCTGCAGTACCTGAACCTGATCGACACCCCGGGCGTGGGCGGCCTGGACGCCATGCACGCCGAGGTGGCGCTGGACGCGGTGAGCCGCGCGACGGCGCTGCTGTTCGTGGTGGACTCCTCGTCGCCGTTCTCCAAGCCGGAGCTGGACTTCCTCATCGAGGCCAGCAAGCGGGTCAACTTCGTGTTGTTCGCGCTGACCAAGACCGACGCCTACCCGGGCTGGCAGCGCATCCGCGACGACGACATCGCGCTGCTGCAGACCCACGCGCCGCGCTTCGCCAACGCCCCGTTCTTCCCGGTGTCGTCGCGGCTGGCCGAGATGGCCCTGACCATGCCGCCCGACGCCGCCAAGACCCTGATCGACGAGTCGAAGATCGCGATGCTTCAGCACGCGCTGATCAACTTGGGCGCCAAGGGAAGCATCCTCAACAGCTCCAACCTGTTGCGGGCGCTGCGCAGCGAGTTCATCCGCCTGGACATCGGCGTCACCGAGAAGCTGCGCACCCTGGACCCCGACCCGCAGCTCACCGAGAAGCTCAAGGCGGACAAGCAGCGGGTCATCAAGCTGAAGCGGGGACAGTCCAAACAGTCCAACATGGCGCTGCGCACCGAGATCCAGCGCGCCCGTGTGGAGGCGACGTCGCGGCTGCGCACCTACGTCCAAAAGCTCCAGGAGGAGCTGTTGGCGAAGACCGAAAAGGCCGGGCGCAGCGACATCAAGAACCTGCCCACCGAGGTCGACCGGGCGCTGCACGCCCTGTCGGTGCGGTTGAGCCAGGAGCTGGACTACCGGTTCAAGGTGCTGGCCGACCGCACCCTGCGGCAGATGTTCCCGCCGCAGGAACTGGCGCAGGTGATCGGGCGGATCAACGCCCAGCTGCGCATGCAGTCGGGCAGCAAGCCGCGCCGCGAGGCCAGCGGCGACAACGCGATGCTGGTGATGTCCTCGGCGGGAACCGTGATGATGGGTACCCGCGTGGTGACCATGATCGGCGGCGGTGCCGCCGCGGCGGCCACCGGCGTGGCCACCGTGGCCTTCGCCGCCACGGGTATTGGCCTGGGCGTCGCCGCGGCGGCGTTCATGATGTACAAGAAGAAGGTCTCCCAGGACCGGCAGCAGGCCGGGCGCTGGGTGCGGGAGGTGCTCGGCGAGACCCGGGCGTCCCTGCAGGAGGAAATCCAGTACCGCTTCACCGAGGTCGAGTACACGTTCAACCTGGCGCTGGACGACGCGCTGGAGAAGCGCGGCGAGGAGCTGGACAAGCAGATCGCGGCGTCGGAGAAGGCCCTCAAGCAGGACAACGCCACGCGCGTGAAGAAGAAAGAGGGCCTGATGAAGCGCCGCGAGGCCTTCAAAACCAAGATCAAGCAGGTGGACGAGGTCTTGGCCAAGACGAAACCTATCTTGCCGCAGGCATCGGCGGAAGGGTGAGGCAGGGATGAGCATGGACTGGCCCGACGAATCCGAGGGCGCCGAGTCAGACAACGGCATCGACGACGGGGGGATGGACGACAACGGCTACCCCGACGCGTACGACGACGCGGCCGATCACGACGCGCTGGCCGATGACGGCCTCAGCGACGACGGCGACGACAACGCGGACAACGCCGACGACTCCGCGGGCACCGACGCATCCGACGACAACGGCATCGACGCCCACGACGACGCGGCCGGGGCGCACGACGCCGTCGACCACGACGACGCGGGGCATGACGGCGACGGCGCGGACCACGACGCGGTCGACGCCACCGCCGATGACACAGTGGACCACCACGACGCGGTGGACGCCGATGACCACGGCGACGATCCGCACGACGACGTGCACGTCGAGGTGGTGGACTCCGAGACCGTCGGCGTCGACCCGGACGCGCACGCCGACGCCGACGACCCCGCCTTCACCGCGGAGTTCCCGCCCGACCTGGATCTGGACGCCCGGCCCGAACCGGTCGACGGCGCCCCCTGGTCGGACGCCGGACTACTGGGGTCCACACCGGACTACAGCGGCGGCCTGGACACCATCGACCACACGGCCTTCGACCACACCGCCTCCCTGGACGACCTGTTCGCCATGGACGGTGCCGCCGCCGACGGTGGCGGGGGCGGCTGGGATTCGCTGGCGCACTCGCCGGACCCGGCGGTGTCGTCGCTGGCGCGGTGGTGGCAGCCTTAGCGACGCGACACGGGGGGTGTCATGGACGGCCGGGTGCCGGTGATCGTGGTGGACGCGGCCAATGTGGTGGGTTCGCGCCCCGACGGCTGGTGGCGCGACCGGGCCGGGGCGACCGCGCGGCTGCGCGACCGGCTCGGTGACGTGGCCTCCGAAGGAATCGAACGCGGTCCGTCGTGGGCGCGCGGCGGCCCCGTCGAGGTGCTGCTGGTGGCCGAGGGGCGCGCCCGGGGCGTGGCGTCGTCCGACACGGTCACGGTGGTGGACGCCCCCGGCAGCGGCGACGACACGATCGCCGCCCTGGCCGCCGAGCACGCCCCGCATCGGCGCTGCCTGGTGGTGACGTCCGATCGCGGTCTGCGTCAACGCGTCGAGCGGGCGGGGGGCAGCGTGGTGGGGGCGCGGGCGGTGGCCTGAGACTCGTTTGAGCGACGAGATCGATACCGCCGACACATTCGACACCCGATGTAGTAGGTTCGGATATTCCCATACCGCGCATTCGCGGGCGACACTTCGATCCACTGCGGAGGTTCGGGTGACCGAACCTGATTACTACAAGATTCTTGGAGTGACTCCGGCGGCCGAGGCCGCCGAGATTCGCCGGGCCTATCGACACAAAGTCCGCGACGCCCACCCCGACGCCGGTGGCGATCCCGAAACCTTCCACATCCTGCAAGAGGCGTACGAGACTCTCACCGATACCCAGCGGCGCCTGGAGTACGACGCCGCCACCGGCAACCGCCGCCCGGTGTGGCAGCGCGGTTCCCGCCGCGCGCCCGGGCGGCACACCAAGTCCCGCAAGGTGAAGGCGTGGCGGGTCAACACCGTGGTGGACGACCCGCCGGGCGGGCCCGGCGAGGTGATGGCGCGGCCGTGGTTCATCGACATCGACCCGAATCGGCGGCTGCGTTACGCGCCGTCGGTATGGCAGCGCGGCAGCATCTGCGCCGCGGCGGGTGTCGTGTGGCTCTACCTGAGCATTCAGCTGTGCGCCCTGGTGCTGTCGGGTTCGGGCCCGGCGCCGCTGCGGGCGCTCATCGTCCCCTATGTCCTGTTGGTGACGGCGTTCGTGGTGGCCGCGTGCGTGCGGGTGATGCGGCCCGCCAAGCCGCTGGCCACGATCATCGGGGTGGCGGCCGCGGCGCTCATCGTGGCGTGGTTGTCGGGGTTCTCGCTGGCGGGCGTCTTGATGGGGCTTCATCTGATGGGTGCGGTGGCCCTGCCGTGGACGGTGCGGCAGTTGCGCTTCGCGGTGCGGCTGTTGGCGGCGGTGCGCACGGCACTGCGTGACTTCAACGCCTTCGCCCCCGGCGGCGCCCGGCCCAGCGCGGACCGCCGCACGGGCGCGGTGCTGCGCACCCTGCTGGAGCGGCTGCCCGCCGCGCGGTTGTTCGTGCGGGTTCCCGTGGGTGCCCGCCGCGCCGAATACACCGTCGTGTGTGGACGCAGGGTCGCGGTAATCGCTCCCCCGATCCCGCGCTCGGCGGGCGATTCGGGCGCCGCGGCGCTGCCCGGCGCCGTCGACGACGTCTCCCGCCTGCTCAGCGGGGTGCAGGTGCGCGGCTTCGTGGTGTGGCCGAACCTTCCCGTGGATCGGATCTCGGGCGCCGACGCGGTGATTCGGCACCTGTCGGCACCCGACGCGGCGGGCGAGATCGGGCGCTGGCTGGCCAACGACCCCTACACGCTGCACCTGCCGACGCTGCGGCGGCTGCGCGATCGCCTGGCGGCCGCCGACGCCGCCACTTCTTCGCCCCGCCACACGGTCGAGGTATAGGACGTGCAGTAAGGTGAGCCTTCCCTAAGAAGCTGGTCGGCAGCTTCTGACGCCAAGGGAGGTGCCCGCTGTCTCCTCT
Organism: Stackebrandtia sp.; assembly: GCF_035643755.1. Taxonomy (NCBI): domain Bacteria; kingdom Bacillati; phylum Actinomycetota; class Actinomycetes; order Glycomycetales; family Glycomycetaceae; genus Stackebrandtia; species Stackebrandtia sp. The sequence goes on from NZ_DASQPW010000019.1 coordinate 7,646, forward strand.
CGACACCGCCGCCGCGCGCTCGTCCGTCATGGTGCGCCTGTGGGCGGCCGCGTCCCGCGAGGACCTCCCCAACATCGCCGAACGCACGGTCGACGACGCGGGACTCACCATCACCACCCGCGACGGCCGCGTCGTGCGGGGCGGCGTCCCGCGCCCCTTCGACGCCGCCTGCGGCCCCGTCACCGTCGACGGCACCCCCGTCGACGATCCCGCCGCCCTGGCCGCCCTGCTGGCCCACGGCAGCCGCCACGCCGAGCGCCTCGCCTCCGAGATCACCGCCTCG
>NZ_DASQPW010000020.1:0-26945 GCF_035643755.1 Stackebrandtia sp.
AAGGCACCCAGACCCTGCGCGGCGACTACCTGGTGGCCGCCGACGGCGGGCGCAGCAGCGTCCGCAAGCTGCTGGGCATCGGCTTCCCCGGCACCGACGCCACCGTCTCGGCGATGATCGCCGACGTCAAGCTCGACGACCCGCCCGACCACCCCATGTTCGGCGAGCGGCGCGGCAACGGGAACTTCGCCGTGCTGCCGTTCTTCGAGCCCGGCATGCACCGGGTCATCACCACCCGGCCCACCGACGCCAACGACCGCAAGAAGCCCGCCACGTTCGCCGAGCTCCGCGAGACCTTCACCGCCATCGCGGGCACCGACTACCGCATGCACTCGCCCACCTGGGTGTCGCGCTTCAACGACGCGGCCCGCCTGGTCGAGCGGTACCGCCACGGCAGGGTCTTCCTGGCCGGCGACGCCGCCCACATCCACTACCCGGCCGGCGGACAGGGACTCAACACCGGCGTCCAGGACGCCGTCAACCTGGGCTGGAAGCTCGCCGCTGTCCTCAACGGACACTCCGACGACGCCCTGCTCGACACCTACCATGCCGAGCGCCACCCCGTCGCCGAGCGCGTACTGAACAACACCCGTGCCCAGACCACCCTGGGCCGCCCCGGCCCCCACGTCGACGCGCTGCGCGACATCGTCACCGACCTGGTCACCATCCCCGAGGTCAACGACCGTCTCGGCCACATGATCACGGCGCTGGACATCCGCTACGCCATCGGCGACGCCCACCCGCTGATCGGCCGCCGCGTCCCCGACGCCGACCTCGACGACGGCACCCGCGTCTTCACCCACCTGCGCGCCGCCCGCCCCGTCCTGCTCGCCCTGCGCGGCGACCTTCCCGTGGACAACCTCGCGGAGGGCACCCGGATCGACCTGGTGCGCGCCCAACCCGTCCACGACCGTTGGGGCGTACCGGGTCTCGGCGCCATCGACGCGCCCGCCGGAGTCCTGATCCGCCCCGACGGCCACGTCGCCTGGGCGGGCGAGACCGTCGACGCCGAACTGAAGGAGGCGCTGGAAACCTGGTGCTGACGCGACAAACCGCCGGTGCCCCCGCGTTCACGCGGACGGCACCGGCGGTTCGCGCCCATCAGGAAATGTTCTGTTCGATCCAGTCGACATGGTTGTCCACGCGCGAGATGGTTTCGTCCGAGGCGTGCGGGCAGTCGGGGCCCTCGGATTCCACCGCGACCAGCCGCGGTCCCGCGTGGGTCTCGGCGAAGTACGGCGCGCCCGAGTCGTATGGGCACGCGCTGGTGTCGGGGCTCGGCTTGTAGCCGGTGACGTACACCGACGCGTCGTCCTGCCTGGTGACCTTGAACTGCCCGGTCTGCAGGTGCGTGGTGGGCTTGCCGTCGGCGGAGGTCGCGCCCCACCCGGCCAGCCGCACAATGTCGCCCGCGTGCGCGGCGCGGGTGTTCAGCGCGAGCGGGTGGATGCCGCGGATGGGCTTGGACAGCTTCGCCAGCGCCATGTCGGTGTCGGGGTTTTGTTTGACGTCAACGACATCGACGGTCTGCCCGCCGTCGTCGGACAGGTCGGTGACGCCGACCGTGGCGGTGGTGGCGCCGTACTGCGGCGGTCCGTCGACGGGGTTGCGGTCGACATCATGGAAGCAGTGCCCGGCGGTGATCACCCATCGGGGGGCGACCAGGGCGCCCGAGCACGCACTGTCGTATGTGGATCCGTCGGGCTTGGGGATGTCGGTCATCGTGAACTTCACGGCGAACGGGTAGGCGCCGTCGGCGGCGTCCTCGCCGTTGGCGATCCTCGGGGTGACGGGGCCCTTGTTCGCATCGGCCTGGGCTAGACCGTTTCCGGCGATCGCCGCGGTCGCGATCGAGGCGGCCAGGATGCCCGCACCGACGATGGTGGAGATCCTCGCGGAGCGATTACGGATTCGCATGGGTTCCTTTCCGGGGTTGACGAACATGCAAGCTATGCGAATACGCGTATGTCTGAGGGCGTTTGGCGGCGTCTTAGCCGTTCCTTAGCGAGAAACGGTCGCTGAATTAACGTTTGTGTTCTTGGCAACGCCGTGGCGCACTCTTCGGGATCGCGAGTGCGAATGTTCATCCGACGCGGTTAGCCTTGCCGACGCCAGGTCCGACACGACGAGGTGTCGGCGAGCCGCGTAGGAGCTTCGCACGCCATGATCAGCGTCTTCGATCTGTTCACGATCGGCATCGGGCCGTCCAGCTCCCACACCGTGGGGCCGATGCGGGCGGCCTGCCTGTTCGTGTCGGGGCTCAAGGCCGACGGCCTGTTGGCGGACGCGACGCGGGTGCGCGCCGAGCTGTTCGGCTCGCTGGGCGCCACGGGGCACGGGCACGGCTCGCCCGCGGCCGTGCTGCTCGGCCTGGAGGGGGAGGACCCCGAGACGGTCGACACCGACTCCGTCGCCGGGCGTTTCCGGACCGCCCGCGAGACGCGGCGGCTCAACCTGCTGGCCGTCCACCCCGTCGAATTCGACGCCGACACCGACCTGGTGCTCCACCGCCGCAAGCGGCTTCCGTTCCACCCCAACGGAATGACCTTCACCGCCTTCGGGGCCGAGGGGGTGGTGCTGCGCGAGCGCACCTACTACTCGGTCGGGGGCGGATTCGTCGTCAACGACACCGCCGACGCCCTCGCACCGCCGATCAAGGTCGACGACACCCCCGTGCCCTACCCGTTCTCCACGGGCGGACAACTGCTCGAGGCCGCCCGCGACCTGTCGATCAGCGAGGTCATGCTGGCCAACGAGACGGCGCGACGCTCCGAATCGGACATCCGCGCGGGCCTGTCGCGGATCTGGCGCGTGATGCGCGAATGCGTCCAGGCGGGCTGCCAGGCCGAGGGACGGCTGCCGGGCGGCCTCAAGGTGCCGCGCCGGGCCTCCGAGATGTACCAAAAGCTGTCGACGGACCATTACGACACCGACCCGCTGCGGGTGATGGACTGGGTGACCCTGTTCGCGCTGGCCGTCAACGAGGAGAACGCCGCGGGCGGCCGCGTCGTCACCGCCCCCACCAACGGGGCCGCGGGCATCGTGCCCGCCGTCCTGCACTACTACTGGCGCTTCGTGCCCGGGGCGAACGAGGACGGCGTGGTCCGCTTCCTGCTCACCGCCGCCGCGATCGGCGTGCTGTTCAAGGAGAACGCCTCCATCTCCGGCGCCGAGGTCGGCTGCCAGGGCGAGGTCGGCTCGGCCTGCTCGATGGCCGCCGCGGGCCTCACCGAGGTGCTGGGCGGCACCCCCGCCCAGGTCGAGAACGCCGCCGAGATCGCCATGGAACACAACCTCGGCCTCACCTGCGACCCCGTCGGCGGCCTGGTCCAGATCCCCTGCATCGAACGCAACGCGGTCGCCTCCATCAAGGCCATCACCGCCGCCCGCCTCGCGCTGCACAGCGACGGCGCCCACACCGTCAGCCTCGACAAGGTCATCAAGACGATGCGCGACACCGGCGCCGACATGAAGATCAAGTACAAGGAGACCGCCCGCGGCGGGCTCGCCGTCAACGTGATCGAGTGTTAAGCGCGCTTCGCCTTGGTGCGCCGCGGATCCACGGGGTCGCCGCCCTCGCGGTCGTGCCACAGCCAGGCCGCCCGCGCGACCTCCGATTCGCCCGTGCGCGCGTCCGCGGCGATCTCATACGTCCATTCCCGGTCCCCGCTGGCGGCGTGGAGCGTCACCGTCCAGGTGACCTGCTGCTGTTGTTTTTTGCTCACCCGGCCAGCCTCCCCGATCAGTTCTCGGAATGGTGGGCGTGACGCTCCTCCTCGTTGCGCAGCACGCAGAACTCGTTGCCCTCGGGGTCGGCGCACACCACCCAGCCCGTGCCGTCGGGGTTCCGGCAGTCGTCCACAATGGTGGCTCCGAGTTCCCGGACCCGCTCCACCTCGGCGTCGCGTCCGATGTCGGGGCTCAGGCACACGTGCAGCCGGTTCTTGACGACCTTCGCCTCGGGCACCTGCTGAAAGTAGAAGTTCGCGCCGTCGGGCACCAGGACGGCGGTCTCGGGGTCGCCGGGCCGGTCGTCGTCCAGCATGGGGTGCTGGAGTACCCGGCTCCAAAACCGCGCCAGCTCGTAGGCATCGGCGCAGTCGAAGGCGATGTTCTTGACGAAGGTAGGCATCGGGCCCTTTCCGAAAAAGTCGTCGACGCGATCATGATGTCGCCGGGCCCCGACGGCGTCAACGCGTTTACGCCGCCGCGCCTCGATATCGTTCGTCCATGCGTGAACTCAGTGATGTGCGATACGAGCTGGCCGACAACACCGCGACCATCACCATCAACCGCCCCGACCGCATGAACTCCTTTCGGGGACGCACGGTCGACGAGCTGATCCACTGCTTCAAGACCGCCTGGGCGTCCAAGGAGGTCGGCGCCATCATCCTCACGGGCGCCGGCGAGAAGTCCTTCTGCGCGGGCGGCGACGTCAAGGAGCGCGCCGAGACCGGCGGCTACGGCGAGACCGAGTGGGGCACCTTCGAGATCGAGCGGCTTCACCGCATCATCCGCGACGTCCCCAAGCCCGTGATCGCCGCCGTCAACGGCGTGGCCGTGGGCGGCGGGCACGTCCTGCACGTCCTGTGCGACCTGACCATCGCCGCCGAGCACGCCCGCTTCGGCCAGGCCGGTCCCCGGGTGGGCAGCTTCGACGCCGGTTTCGGCTCCGCCTACCTGGCCCGCGTCATCGGCGAGAAGCGCGCCCGCCAGATGTGGTTCCTGCTGGAGCTCATCGACGCCGACACCGCCCTGTCGTGGGGCCTGGTCAACAAGGTGGTGCCCGCCGACCGGCTCCTGGACGCCGCGCGCGAGTACGCCGCCACGATCAACTCCTACTCGCCGACGGCGCTGCGCTTCCTGAAGCACTCCTTCAACGCCGACTCCGACCACCTGTCCGGTTTGTCACACGTCGCCTTCGACGGGCTGGAGGTGTTCTCGCACAGCGACGAGGCGGCCGAGGGCGCGACGGCCTTCGCCGAGAAGCGCCCGCCCGACTACGGACGTTTCCGTGGGTGACGATCACGAAGGGCGCGGCGTTACCCTCGAAGCGCCACCAACAAGCGACGTATTGGGGAATGCTGACCAACCATGACTGACGAAGAAGTCACCGACAACAAGAACGACGAGTCTCCCGAGGAAGACGACGAGGACGACCAGCAGGCCACCGTCCTGGTGATGGGCCCGGATGGCAAGCCCGTGGGGACCATGGCCGTGGACGCCGAGACCGGGGAGACCGGCGATCCCGCCAAGCTCGTCGAGCAACCGGCGAAGGTGATGCGGGTCGGCAGCATGATCAAGCAGCTGTTGGAGGAGGTGCGCATGGCCTCCCTGGACGAGAAGGGCCGCAACCGCCTCAAGGAGATCCACGCCCGCTCCATCGCCGAGCTCGAGGAGGGCCTGGCGCCCGAGCTGCGCGAGGAGCTGGAGCGCCTGTCGCTGCCGTTCAACGGCGACGAGACCCCGACCGAGTCGGAGCTGCGCATCGCGCAGGCCCAGCTGGTCGGCTGGCTGGAGGGCCTGTTCCACGGCATCCAGGCGGCGCTGATGGCCCAGCAGATGGCCGCCCGCGTCCAGCTGGAGCAGATGCGCCGTGGCGGCATGCCCGCCCTGCCACCCGGCAGCCAGCTGCCGCCGGGCATCGCGATCCCGGGCGGCCACGACGACGACGGCCGCGGCGGACCGGGGCAGTACCTCTAAGCGCGCCAACAGATCCTTCACGGCGTCGACCACGGCGTCGGGATGTTCTATGTGGATGTACTGGTGCGAGGCGCCGTCGACGACGCGGTGTTCGCCGCGCGGAACCGCCGCCGCGAGGTCCTCGTGCATGCGGCGGATCCCGTCGTGCGCCTCGCGCATCTGTTGCTCCGTCATGAACCTGGCCCAGTAGGGGTTGCGCCCGTTGGCCGACAGCACGATCAGCGGCGCGTCCGGCAGCGGGCCGCCGCCGCGAAGCTCGTCGTACACCTCGGTTTCGAAGTTGGCGGTCTCGCGAAGCTGGGTGCGCCAATGGGTGAGGTGGTGGTCGATGAGCGCCTCGCGGGTCTCGTCCGTCCACTGTGAGTACAGGTCGGCGTATTGGCCGCGCGCGGCCGCGATCTGCGCGTCGGTGAGGTCGGGCATGGTGTCGGCGTCCAGGGCCATGCGCTTCGACAGCTCGGCCGCTTCCGGCGGCAGGTAGGACAGGATGTCCTCGTGGCCGGGGTCCACCAGCAACAGGCCCGCGACCTCGGCGCCGAAGCGCTGCGCGTAGCGGCGGGCGTAGAACGCGCCCAGCGAATGCCCGACGAGCACGTACGGCGCCGGGATGTCCAAGGCGCCCAACAGAACCCGCAGTTCGTCGGTGACCTGGGCGGGGGTGCGGGGCAGGGCGGCGTGCGCGCTCCAGCCCGTGCCCGCGCGGTCGTAGAGCAGGGCCGTGGTGGATTCGGCGACGCGCTGCTGGACGTTGAGGTAGTCCAGGCCGACGAGGCCCGCGCCGGGCAGGAACACGACGCTCGGCCCGCCGGTGCCCGAGCGGTGAAACCACAGGCGGGGTGCCGTCGCGGTGGTCGAACCAATGGTTCTCATGATGAGAACAATAGCAGGAAGATAATGATCGCGGTGTGAGACAATCGCGCGGTGGACAGCCTGGAACTGCTGGCGCATCCCGTGCGGCTGCGCATCGTGCACGCCATGAAGGGCGGGCGCGCCCTCACGACCTCCCAGATCTGCGCGCGCATGTCCGACGTCTCGAAGGCCACGGTGTATCGGCAGGTCGGGGTGCTGGCCGACGCCGGCGTGCTCGAGGTCGAATCCGAGCAACGCGTCCGCGGGGCGGTGGAACGCCGCTGGAGACTGCGCGCCGAGCTGGCGACCATCGACCCCGACCAGGCCGCCGCGGCGAGCGCCGGGGACCACCGCCGGATGTTCGCCGCCGCGATGTCCACGCTCACCGCGGAGTTCAACGCCTACCTCACCGCCACGGACGCGGTCGGCCCCCACGTCGGATACCGCCAGCACGCGATCTGGCTGTCCCCCGCCGAACGCGACGCGCTCATCGCCCGCATGCGCGAGGCGATACTCCCCGCCCTCGGCAACCCGGCCTCGCCCGACCGCGCCGCCTACCTCCTCAGCCCCATCCTGTTCCCCGTCGAGGAGCCCAGCTGGGGCGACGACCCCGGGCATTAACGCCCGTTAGGCTCGGGCCATGGCTGAGATTTCCGGACCCCGAGAAGTGCGCGCGCCGCGCGGCACCGAGCTGTCGTGCGCCAACTGGCAGATCGAGGCGCCGTACCGGATGCTGCAGAACAACCTGGACCCCGAGGTCGCCGAGCACCCCGACGACCTGGTTGTCTACGGCGGCACGGGCAAGGCCGCGCGCGACTGGCGCAGCTTCGACGCGCTGCTGCGCACCCTCAAGACGCTGCGCGGCGACGAGACCATGCTGGTCCAAAGCGGCAAGCCCGTGGGCGTGTTCACCACGCACGAGTGGGCGCCGCGGGTGTTGATCGCCAACTCGAACCTGGTGGGGGACTGGGCGAACTGGCCGGAGTTTCGGCGCCTGGAGCACATGGGGCTGATGATGTACGGCCAGATGACCGCCGGCTCCTGGATCTACATCGGAACCCAGGGGATCCTGCAGGGGACCTACGAGACCTTCGCTGCCGTGGCGAACAAGCACTTCGGCGGCACCCTGGCCGGGACGCTCACCCTGACCGCCGGGTGCGGCGGCATGGGCGGGGCGCAACCCCTGGCGGTCACCATGAACGGCGGCGCCTGCCTCATCATCGACATCGATCCGGTGCGGCTGCGGCGCCGCGTCGAGACCCGCTACCTCGACGTCGTCGCCGGGGACCTGGACGAGGCGGTGCGGCTGGCGACCGAGGCCCGCACCGAGAAGAAGGCGCTGTCGGTGGGGCTGGTGGGCAACGCCGCGGTGCTGGTGCCGCGGCTGCGGCGGATGGGCGTGCCGATCGACATCGTCACCGACCAGACCTCGGCGCACGACCCGCTTTCCTATGTGCCCGAGGGCATCGACCTGCCCGACGCGCCCGACTACGCCGCCAAGAAGCCCGAGGAGTTCACCGACCGGGCGCGGTCGTCCATGGCCAGGCACGTCGAGGCCATGGTGGAGTTCCAAGACGGCGGCGCCGTGGTCTTCGACTACGGCAACTCGATCCGCGGCGAGGCCAAACTCGGCGGCTACGAGCGGGCCTTCGACTTCCCGGGCTTCGTGCCCGCCTACATCCGCCCGCTGTTTTGCGAGGGCAGGGGCCCGTTCCGTTGGGCAGCGCTGTCGGGCGACCCCAAGGACATCGCCGCCACCGACGCCGCGATCCTGGAGCTGTTCCCGGAGAACGAATCCCTGGCCCGCTGGATCCGGATGGCGCAGGAGCGCGTGGCGTTCCAGGGGCTGCCGTCGCGGATCTGCTGGCTGGGCTACGGCGAGCGCGACAAGGCGGGAGAGCGCTTCAACCAGCTGGTGGCCGACGGCACGATCTCGGCGCCGATCGCCATCGGGCGCGACCACCTGGACACCGGCAGCGTGGCCTCCCCGTACCGCGAGACCGAGTCCATGAAGGACGGTTCGGACGCGATCGCGGACTGGCCGCTGCTCAACGCGATGCTCAACACCTCCTCGGGCGCCACCTGGGTGTCCATTCACCACGGTGGCGGCGTCGGCATGGGCCGCTCCATCCACGCCGGCCAGGTCACCGTCGCCGACGGCACCGAGCTGGCCTCGCGCAAGATCGCCCGGGTCCTGACCAACGACCCCGGCAGCGGCGTGATGCGCCACGTCGACGCCGGATACGAACGCGCCGAACAGGTCGCCGACGAGCGCGGCGTGCGCGTCCCGATGAGGGAAGCATGAGCCTGCTGATCGACAACATCGGCGAACTGTCCACCTGCGACGGCGAGCCGGTGCGCGACGCGGCGCTGGTGGCCGAGGGCGAGACCATCGCCTGGATCGGGGCGGCCGGGGCCGCGCCCGCGTGCGACGAGCGGGTGGACGCGGCGGGGCGCGCCGTGATCCCGGGCTTCGTCGACAGCCACTCGCACCTGGTGTTCACCGGCGACCGCTCCGCGGAGTTCGCCGCGCGGATGGCCGGGTTGCCCTACAGCGCGGGCGGAATCCGCACCACGGTGGCGGCGGTGCGCGCCGCGCCCGACGAGGTCCTGCGGGCCAACGTGGCGGCGCATCGGGCCGAGATGCTGCACCAGGGCACCACGACCGTGGAGATCAAGAGCGGCTACGGGCTGACCGTGGACGACGAGGCGCGCAGCCTGCGCATCGCGCGGGAGTTCACCACCGAGACGACCTACCTGGGCGGGCACGTGGTCCCGGCGGGCGCCGACGCCGACGCCTATACCGCGCTGGCGGCCGGCGAGATGCTGCGAGCCTGCGCGCCGCACGCGAAGTGGGCCGACGTGTTCTGCGAGACCGGCGCCTTCGACGCCGACCAGGCCCGCGCCATCCTCACCGCCGCGGCGGACCAGGGGCTCGGGCTTCGGGTGCACGGCAACCAATTGGGGGAGGGTCCGGGGGTGCGGCTGGCGGTGGAGCTGGGCGCGGCGTCGGTGGACCACTGCACCCATCTGTCCGATCAGGACGTCGAGGCCCTGGCGGGCGGCGACACTGTCGCCACTTTGCTGCCGGGCGTGGAGTTCTCCACCCGCCAGCCCTTCCCCGACGCCGCGCGGCTGAGGGACGCCGGGGTGACCGTGGCCCTGGCCAGCGACTGCAACCCGGGCTCGTGCTATTCGTCGTCGATGCCGCTGATGATCGCGTTCGCCGTGCGGGACATGGGAATGACGGTCGCCGATGCGTTGTGGGCGGCCACCGCGGGCGGGGCGGTGGCCTTGCGCCGCACCGACATCGGCCGCGCGACGGTGGGAAGGCGCGCCGACCTGGTGATACTCGACGCCCCGACCTTCGTGCACCTGGCGTATCGCCCAGGGGTACCGCTCGTTCACAGCGTTATCCACAATGGCGCCATGGTAAAGGCCGCGTTAACCAGGCGATAAACAGTCGTTCGGGGTGTTCAGATCCCCCAAATGGGTAGTAAGGTGTGGCGGTATGTCGAGCCGCAACCACACCCCCTTCTGGCGACAGGCCCGCACACTGGCGATCATGTTCTGGATCGGCATATGCTGCGCCCCGCTGGCGGCCCTGCTTCTGGTGGTCGGCAGCAGCGACGGAACGGTGAAGCTGGCGCTGTTGTTCGGCATGGGATCGGTCGTCCTGATCGGACTGTCGGTGGCTCTGCGCAAGGACGCCGGGCGGGTGGAGGAGGACCTCAACGCGGCGCTGTCGGACGTGGATGCCAACGCGCACAGCATGGTCGCCGAGTTGCGGGCCGAGATGCGCTCGATCGGCCGCGGCCCCGGCCCCGCCGCGGTCGGCACGGGCCGCGCCACGCCGCCCCACTCCGAACCCATGCGCGCCATGCCGTCGCGCGAGGAGCCGATGCGCGCCGAGCCGCGGCACCAGCCGCTGCCGCGCCACGAGCCCCAGGCCTACGCCGATGACCACCGGTCCCGCCCGCGCGCCGAGCACGTCCCGCCGGAGCAGCAGCGCCGCCCCGAGGCCGCCTACGAGGACACCGGGGAAATGGTGCGGCTCACCGAGACCGTGAAGGTCACCCATCGCGAGACCCGCACGATGCGTGCCGCCGAACCCGATCCCGGCTACCGGCAGCCCTACGCCGAGGACGAGTCGGGCGTCTACAGGGGACGCAACGGCAAGTCCTCCCGCTCCCGCCGCGACCGCGGCGACCGCGGCGAGACCCATGGGGCGCGCTCCGAGGCCGACTCGCTGCTGTCGGGCCTGTCCCCCCAGCCCGGCCACGAGGACGACTGGCAGGACCGCGACTCGGTCAGCGTCCCCCGCCAGCGCGACGACTACGGCTACACCCCCTCGCGCGGATTCCCCGCCGAGGACGAGGGCCGCGGCGGCTCCCGCCACGGGCGCGACGACGGCTACGGGCGCGACGACGGCTACGGCTCCCGCACCTCCGGCTCGATCCCGCGCTCCGAGCCCCCCGCCTGGCGCACCGAGGAGCGCTCCGCGGAGCTGCGCATGGGCATGCGCCAGTCCCGCTCCGGCCCCGAGGACGGTTGGCAGGGCAACGATCGCGGCGGCGAGTCCTGGTCGGTGGAGCCCACCCGGCGCGGCGGCCGCCACTACGACATGGACGAGCCAGCGCCGACCCGCGCGATCTCGATGTCCGAGGCCGAGCGCCAGACCCGCTGGGGCGACTTCGACTCGGGGGAGCCGAAGTCCCGGTCATCGTCCTACATGGACGAGTACTACGGGCAGCGGCGCAGGTAATTCGCCAATCGTTGAGCCTCAGGGAGTCCGGTGCGAACCTTCGGCAAGGTCCTGCGATGGACGGCGGTCATTTACGCGATCGTGGTGGTTGCCACCGCCGCCATCGTCCTCGTCATCGCGGAGACGGCCCGGGATCCCGGCTTCATCGACGTCTACCTCATCGTCGTCACGCTACCGCTGTCCATGGTCGCGAGCCTGTTGTTCATCAACAGCGACAACACCGCGGTCGTGCTTGTCGCCCAGATCGCGTCCGGTTTCATCCAGGCGGCGGTGCTGTGGACCGGCGGCACCGCATGCCTGCAGGCGGCGCGGAAACGGCGGGAACGGCTACTTGTCGATGTCGCCGACGACGAAGAACATTGACCCGAGGATCGCCACCATGTCGGGCACCAGGCTTCCGACCAGCAATGTGGACAGCGCCTGCACGTTGGCATAGGAGGCGGTGCGCAGCTTGAGGCGGTACGGGGTCTTGTCCCCGCGCGACACCAGGTAATAACCGTTGACGCCCAAGGGATTCTCGGTCCACGTGTAGATGTGCCCCTCGGGGGCCTTCACCACCTTGGGCAGCCGGACGTTGACCGGGCCGCCGATCGAGTCCACACGGGACAGGCAGGTCTCGGCCAGGTCCAGCGACACGTACACCTGGTCCAGCAGGCACTCGAAGCGCGCGTGGCAGTCGCCCGATTCCCGCGTCACCACGGGGACGTCCAGCTCGCCGTAGGCCAGGTACGGCTCGTCGCGCCGCAGGTCGAAGTCCACACCGGACGCCCGCGCCACCGGGCCCGAGACGCCGTAGCCCGCGGCGGTGGCGGCGTCCAGCACCCCGACCCCCTTGGTGCGGGCCAGAAAGATCTCGTTGCCGCGGATCAGGTTGTCCAGGTCGGGCAGTCGCCGCCTCACCTGGCCGATCGCCTCGCGGGCGCGGCGGGTCCAGCCCGACGGCACCTCCTCCTTGAGGCCGCCGATCCGGTTGAACATGTAGTGCATCCGCCCGCCGCTGGCCTCCTCGAAGACCGCCTGCAGCACCTCGCGTTCCCGAAACGCGTAGAACACCGGGGTGATCGCGCCGATCTCCAGCGGGTAGGAGCCCAGGAACATCAGGTGGTTGAGCACCCGGTTCAGCTCGGCCAGCGCGGTGCGCAGCCACACCGCCCGCTCGGGAACCTCGATGCCCATCAGGCGCTCCACCGCCAGCGCCACCCCGAGCTCGGAACAAAACGCCGACAGCCAGTCGTGGCGGTTGGCCAGCATCAGGATCTGGCGGTAGTCGCGCACCTCGAACAGCTTCTCGGCGCCCCGGTGCATGTACCCGACGATCGGCTCGCACGCGGTGACCCGCTCGCCGTCCAGGGTCAACTTCAGACGCAGGACGCCGTGCGTGGACGGGTGCTGCGGCCCGATGTTGAGCACCATATCGGCGAACTCGCCGACCCCGGAGCCGACGCCGACGGTCATCTCGGTCATGGGGTTTATCGTGGCACGCCGGGCGGGCGGCGTGGTGCACGGCTTTGCGGCTCAGTCGCCGCGAAACAGCCAGTAGTGCCCGCCGAGCCCGACGGGGTCGGTGAGCGCGGCGGCCTCGCCGACGCGGGCGAGGGCGCGCAGGTAGCGGGCCGGGTCGGAGACGGCCAGGTCGAGCGGCGGGCGCCTCGCCGTCATTCCCAGGGCCCGCAAGGCTTCGCCTTGGGTGGTCAGCCGTCCCGGGCCCAGGGAGTCGAGGGCGACGTGGGCGGTGATGTCGCGGTCGCCGTCGGGGATCGGCGGGACCTGGCGCCCCGCGGCGAATCCGGTCAGGGTGCCCAGCGCGGGGCGGCCGTCGCGGGTGTGTCCATAGTCGATGGCCAGGGCGGTGCCCGAGCGGACCAGGGCGCACAGCCGCCGCCACGCCGCGTCGCGGGTGCGCCCGATCTCGGCGCGGGACCCGGGCTCGCTCAGCGGCCACCAGCGCCGCAGCCACGCCGAATCCATGCCGCTCAACGCCTCCCCGGGCCGCGTGTCGCCCGTGGCCGGGTCCACCAGCTCGTGGCGGTCGACGCCCGCGTCGTCGCGCACCGCCACGTCGCACGGGACGTTGTCCAGCAGCTCGCAGGCCACGAGCAGCCCGACGACCCGCGAGCGGCCGAACCGCCCCCGCGAGCCGCCCTTCGCGGTGACCCACGCGATCCGCTCGTCCAGGTCGGCGGGACGCGGCCGCAGCTCCACGGCGACGGGCGCCAGACGCCCGTCCAGGGTCTCGCGCCCCAGCACCCCGCCCAGCAGTTCACCGGCGCCCGCGCCCACGTCCACCAGGTCGAAGCGCTCGGGGCGGCCGAGCCGGGAATCGATGCGGCGCACCAGTTCCGCGATCGCCTCGGCGAACAGCGGCGACTGGGCGCTGGTGCGGTAGTGCGCGTCGGGGCGGTTGGCGGTGTAGAAACCCTCGGGTCCGTACAGCGCGTGCGCCATGGCCTGCGACCAGCGCTGGTACGTCACGCCGACTCGCGCGGGTCGCGGGGCAGGCGGTCCAGCTCGATGCCGAAGTGCTCGCGGTACGCCGCCAACACCTCGGCGTCGGAGCCCAGCGCGGTCTCCCGCTTCTCCGAGCCCACCGTGCGCGCCAGGGTCCTGCCGCTCAACGTGATCCGGCCCGTCTCGGTGCGGCGTGAGCACGTCGGCGAGGCGGTGAAGTGCGACAGCGGAGAGGTGCGCTGATACCAGCACGTCGGAACGAAGTCCGCCAGCTGGCGCGGCCGGGTCTCGGCCCGGATCTGCGGGACGTCGTTCTCGTGCACCACCAGGTCGCCGTGTTCCACCTCGGCGACGCGATACCGCCCCGCGGGGTCGATCTGCTCGTCCCGGGAATCCAGCCGGATCGGGAAGTCCATGAAGCGCCCGAAACCCACGTCCACCAGCCACGGTTCGTCCAGGTCCACCCGCAGCGTCAGATGGTCGAACAGCGGGCCCGCCCCGCCGGTGCCCACCACCCGCGCCGCCAGCAGCGTCACGTCGAAACCCAGCCGCCGCAGCAACCACGCGAAGGCGCCGTTGAGTTCGTAACAGAAGCCGCCGCGCCGCCGCCGCACGATCTTGTCGACGACCGCGGCGTCCTCCAGCACGATGTCCTCGCCGAGGTGGATGCTCAGGTTCTCGAACGGCACCGTCCTCAGGTGCCGAATCTGCAGCTCCCGCAGGGTGTCCAGGTCGGGCGGAGGGGGCGCGATCGCGCCGATCCGCTCCAGATACGCGGCGGCGTCCGGGTGCATGTCGGCAGCGTACCGACCCCGCCGTGTGACCTCGCGGGCTGTGATGAATCCCGCGTTGTCCCGACAAACCCACCGATCTAGGGTTTGATGCGACCGGTACCCATTCACGTCAGGACTGGATCGCGAAAGCCATGGCAACGTCGCCGCAGCAGAACCCATCCGACCCCAGCCGCCTGGACATCGGCGTGGTGTCCGCCGGGCGCGTCGGCTCGGTGCTCGGGGCGGCCCTGTCGCGCGCCGGCCACCGGGTGGTCGCGACGTCCGCGGTGTCGGACGCCTCCAGGGCGCGCGCCGCGCGTTTCCTTCCCGGCGCCGAGGTCCTTCCCCCCGACGCGGTCGCCGAATCCTCCGGGCTGCTGCTGCTGGCGGTGCCCGACGACGCGCTCCCGCAGGTGGTGTCGGGGCTGGCCGCCGCCGGACACCTGCAACCCGGCCAGCTCGTCGCCCACACCTGCGGCGCCCACGGCATCGAGGTGCTGCGCCCGGCGGTGGAGGCCGGTGCGCTGCCGATGGCCATCCACCCCGTCATGACGTTCACCGGGCGCGCCGAGGACCTGGATCGCTTGAGCGGCATCAGCTTCGGCGTCACCGCCCCCGAGCCGCTGCGCACCGTCGCCGAGGCCCTGGTGGTGGAGATGGGCGGCGAGCCCGAGTTCATCCCCGAGCCGCAACGCGTGCTGTACCACGCCGCCCTGTGCCACGGCGCCAACCATCTGACCACATTGATCAACGAGTCCGTCGACCTGTTGCGCGCCGCCGGGGTGGTGGAACCCGAGCACATGCTGGCCCCGCTGCTGCACGCGGCGCTGGACAACACGCTTCGCCTGGGGGACAACGCCCTCACCGGCCCCATCGTGCGCGGCGACAGCGGCACCGTCGCCTCCCACCTGCGGGCCCTGGACGCCGCCGCGCCCGACTCGGTCGCCGCCTACCGCGAACTCGCCCGCCGCACCGCCGACCGCGCCATCGACCACAAGCGACTGTCGGCGCGCGCCGCCGAGCCGCTGCTCGAGGTGCTGGCGGGCAAACCCCGACAGGAGCCCACCCCATGACCACGCCGCCGGTCGTCACCGACAAGACCACACTGGACGCCGCGCGCTCCGCGATGCGCGGCACGGTCGCCCTGGTGCCCACCATGGGCGCCCTGCACGCCGGCCACGCCGCCAACATCCGCGCCGCCCGCGCCGCGGCCGACCACGTGATCGTGTCGATCTTCGTCAACCCCGCCCAGTTCGGCCCGAACGAGGACCTCGACACCTACCCGCGCACGATGGAGGCGGACCTGAAGCTGTGCGCCGCCGAGGGCGTCGACCTGGTGTTCGCCCCCGCCACCGCGGTGATGTACCCCGCCCCCACCCAGGTGGTCCTGGCGCCGGGGCCGCGCGGCGAGATCCTGGAGGGCGCCAGCCGCCCCGGCTTCTTCGGCGGCGTGCTCCTGGTGGTGTCCAAGCTGTTCCACCTTGCCCGCCCGCACCTGGCCTGCTTCGGCGAGAAGGACTACCAGCAGCTGGCCATGGTCCGCCAGCTCGTGGCCGACCTGAACTTCGGCATCGACATCGTCGGCGTGCCCACCGTCCGCGACCCTGACGGCCTCGCCCTGTCCAGCCGCAACGCCTACCTCGACGCGGACGAAAGGCAAGCGGCGCTTGCCATCTCGCGCGCCCTGCGCGCCGCCGCGGAAGACCCGCGGCCCCGCGAGGCCGCCGCCGCGGTGCTGGAGGCCGAGCCGGCCGTCCGCCTCGACTACCTGCACCTGGCCGCCCCCGACCTCGGCCCCGCCCCGGAGTCCGGGCCGGGCCGCCTGCTGGTGGCCGCCCACGTCGGCGCCACCCGCCTGATCGACAACGCCCCCGTTCACATTGGAGTCAAAGATGCTTAGGACGATGCTGAAGTCCAAGATCCACCGCGCCACGGTGACCGAGGCCGACCTGCACTACGTCGGCTCGTGCACCGTTGACGAGGACCTGCTGGACGCCGCGGACCTGGTGCCCGGCGAAAAGGTGTCGATCGTCGACATCACCAACGGCGCCCGCCTGGAGACCTACGTCATCGCCGGCGAGCGCGGCAGCGGCGTGCTGGGCATCAACGGCGCCGCCGCCCACCTGATCCACCCCGGCGACCTGGTGATCCTCATCTCGTACGCCGCCATGGAGGACATGGAGGCCCGCGAGTTTCAGCCGTCCATCGTCCACGTCGACTCGGGCAATCGCGTCGTCGAGCTGGGCAGCAACCCCGCCGAGGCGGCGCCGGGCACCGCCGGCGATCCGGTGACCAGCCCCTGGGTGGCCGTGGAGGCGAGCGGCACAGCGGCACCCGGGGCATAGGCTCGGGCGTTATGACCGAAGAAGAGAAGGCGGAACCGCCCGCGAAGGCCACCGAGGCCAAGCCCGCCGAGCCCATCGACGACCTGGTGACGACCTCCCACACCCTGGGCGAGCTGAGCTACTCCGCCACGACGGGGCGCATCGTGCTGCGCGAGGAGATCGTCGAGGACGACAAGTTCTCCGGCCTCAAGCCCAAGGCCGAGCTGTCCGTCACCGCGTACACATTGGACGACGCTGATCACTCGCGGCGGCCGGTGACCTTCGCCTTCAACGGCGGCCCGGGTTCGTCCAGCGTCTGGCTGCACCTGGGCCTGATGGGGCCGCGCCGCGTCGTGATGGGCGACGTCGGCGACCTGCTGCCGCCGCCCTACGGCCTCACCGACAACCACGAGAGCCTGCTGCGGCACAGCGACCTGGTGTTCATCGACCCGGTGTCCACGGGGTATTCGCGGGCCGTCGGCGGCGAGAAGGCCAAGCCCTTCCACGGCTACAAGGGGGACATCGCCTCCGTCGCCGAGGTCATTCGACTGTGGACGACGCGCAACAACCGCTGGATGTCGCCGAAGTTCATCGCCGGGGAGTCCTACGGCACCACCCGGGCGGCGGGCCTGGCGCAGTACCTCCAGACCCGGTATCACATGTATCTCAACGGGGTCATGCTGATCTCGCCGGTGCTGGACTTCGGCACCCTGGAGTTCTCCGACCACAACGACCTGCCGTACCTGACGTTCCTGCCCACCTACGCCGCGATCGCCCACTACCACGGCCTGCACCCGGGACGCGGCCTGCGCGAGGTGCTCGACGAGGCCGAGGACTACGCCGAGCGGGTCTACCCGCGGGTGCTGGCCCGCGGGCACCGGCTGTCGGCCGACGAGCGCGCCGAGGCCGTGGCCACCCTGGCGCGGCTCACCGGGGTGTCGCCGGAGTACGTCGACGCGGTCGACCTGCGGATGGAGCACATCCGCTTCTACACCGAACTGTTGCGGCACAAGCGTTTGGTGGTGGGGCGCCTCGACGGCCGCTTCACCGGCAGCGACAGCGACTACGGCCGCGAGCAGTTCTCGTCCGACCCGTTCCTCAACGCCATCAACGGGCCGTACGCCGCCGCGCTCAACCACTACGTGCGCGCCGAGCTCGACTACGCCAACGATCTGCCGTACGAGCTGCTCACCGGCAAGGTCCACCCGTGGTCCTTCTCGGACTTCGAGGCGATCAACATGTCGGTGGCCGACAAGCTGGCCGAGGCGATGCGGATCAACCCGCATCTACGCATCCACGTGGCCTGCGGCTACTACGACGGCGGCTGCCCGCACGCGGCCATCGAACACACCATGGCCCGCCTGGCGATCCCGGCCGAGGCGCACCGGCGCATCGAGTTCAAGTACTACGAATCCGGGCACATGATGTACGTCCACGAGGAATCCCGGCTGGCCCAGTCGCGCGACCTGGCCGCCTTCGTCACCGGCGGGGCGGCATGAGCCTGCCCGCCCTTCCCCGGCGCCTGCGCGCCGGCGCTCCCTCATGGACCGAGACCACCGACGTGTGCGTGGTCGGCTCCGGCATCGCCGGGCTCACCACGGCGCTGTACCTGCGCGAGGCGGGGCTGCACGTCACCGTCGTGACCAAGGTGGACATGGACGACGGGTCCACCCGGTGGGCGCAGGGCGGCATCGCCTCGGCGCTCGACCCGCTGGACACCCCCGCCGCGCACGCCGCCGACACCCTGGTCGCCGGGGTCGAACTGTGTGACGTCGACGCCGTGAACGTGCTGGTGAAGGAGGGGCCCGACCGGGTCCGCGAGCTGATCCACACCGGCGCCGTGTTCGATCGCCACGCCGACGGCTCGCTCATGCTGGGCCGCGAGGGCGGCCACCACGCCAATCGGGTCGTGCACGCCGGGGGCGACGCCACCGGCGCGGAGGTGCAGCGGGCACTGCACGCCGCGGTGCACCGCGACCCCTGGATCCGGGTGGTCGAGCATGCCCTGGTGCTGGATGTGTTGCGGGATAAGGCCGGCCGCGCCTGCGGCGTCAGCCTGCACGTGCTCGGCGAGGGCTCCGAGGACGGCGTCGGCGGCGTGCTGGCCCGCGCCGTCGTGCTGGCCACCGGCGGCATGGGGCAGATGTTCGCCTCCACCACCAACCCATCGGTGTCCACCGGCGACGGCGTCGCCGCGGCGCTGCGCGCCGGGGCCCGCGTCACCGACGTCGAGTTCGTCCAGTTCCACCCGACCCCGCTGTTTCTGCCCGGCAGCCGGGACCGGCAGCCGTTGATCTCCGAGGCGCTGCGCGGCGAGGGGGCGTACCTGGTGGACGACGCGGGCGAGCGCTTCATGACCGGACTGCACGAGCTCGCCGAGCTGGCCCCGCGCGACGTGGTCGCCAAGGGCGCCACCAGGATCATGCTGCGCGACGGCGTCGACCACGTGTGGCTGGACGCCCGTCACATCGATGGACTGGAATCGCATTTCCCGACCATCGTGGCGTCCTGCCGCGAAGCCGGTATCGACCCGGTGGTCGACCGCATCCCCGTGGCCCCGGCCGCGCACTTCGCCTCCGGCGGGGTACGCACCGACCTCCACGGGCGCACCACCGTGCCGGGCCTATATGCCTGCGGCGAGGTGGCCTGCACGGGAGTCCACGGCGCCAACCGCCTGGCGTCCAACTCGCTGCTGGAGGGCCTGGTGTTCGCCCGCCGCATCGCCGACGACCTGGTGCGCGACCTGCCCGCCCAGACCGACCCCGTGACCGACGACGACGCTCCCAGCTGGACGGTCGAGATGGAGTCGCGGGAGGCCTTGCAGCGCGCCATGACCGCGGGCGCGGGCGTGCTGCGCAGCGCCGACAGCCTCGAGGCGACCGCCGAGACGCTCGGCAAGCTGGGCTCCGCCCGCCAGGGCCGCCCCGGCACGGCGAGCTGGGAGGCCACCAACCTGGTGACCGTGGCGAGCCTGCTGGTCGCCGCGGCGTCGGCCCGCACCGAGACCCGGGGCTGCCACTGGCGGAAGGACCACCCCGACGCCGACCCCGCGTGGCGCACCCACCTGTACGCGGCGATCGCCGAGGATGGCTCGCTGAGTGAGACCAGGGAGGACCGATGAGCATCGACCAGCGCCTGCGCGACTGCGGGCTCGACCCCGACGTCGTCCACCGCATCATCGACACCGCGATCGCCGAGGACCTCGGCCCGCGGCGCGGCGATCCCACCAGCCAGGCGGTGTTCGCCCACCTGAACGTGCGCGGCGTCGCGGACCTGGTGGCGCGGCAGTCCGGCGTGGTGGCCGGCCTGCCCGTGGCCGAGGCGACCTTCGCGGCCTTCGAGGAGCACGGCCACCCGATCGCCTTCGCCTACGAGATCGCCGACGGCACCCAGGTCTTCGCCGACGACGTGCTGGCCACGGTGACGGGCCCGGTGCGGCACCTGCTGATGGCCGAGCGCACGGTGCTCAACATCCTGTGCCGCATGTCGGGCGTGGCCACCCACACCCGCCAGTGGGTGAGGGCCCTGGCCGACACCCAGGTCACGGTCCTCGACACCCGCAAGACCACGCCCGGCCTGCGGGCCCTCGACAAGTACGCGGTGCGCGCGGGCGGCGGCGACAACAAGCGCATGGGCCTGTACGACGTGGCGATGATCAAGGACAACCACAAGTTCGCCGCGGGCTCCATCACCGCCGCGTTCGCCGCCGTCCGCGCCCACTACCCCGACATCGACATCCAGGTCGAGGTGGACACCCTGGACGAGGCCCGCGAGGCGGTGGCGGCGGGTGCCGAATTCCTGTTGTGCGACAACATGTCCCCGAAGGAGCTGCGCGAGGTCGTGCTGGCGGTGGGTGACTCGGCGCGGCTGGAGGCCACCGGCAACATCACCCTGGAGATCGCCGAGAAGTACGCCGACACCGGCGTGAACTACATTTCCGCGGGCGCCCTGACCCACTCGTCGCCCATCATGGACATCGCCTTGGATATCAGGAGCTAGCCCTTGCTGTTGTGTGTCGACATCGGAAACACCAACACCGTCCTGGCCACATTCGACGGTGAGAAGCTGGTGCACTCCTGGCGCATCAAGACCGACTCCCGCGCCACCGCCGACGAGCTCGCCCTCACCTTCCGCGGCCTGCTGGCGGGCGACAACGTCCAGGTCACGGGGATCTGTGTCAGCTCAACGGTTCCGCAGGCGCTGCGCGAGCTGCGCTCCATGCTGGCCCGCTTCTACTCCAACGTCCCCACCGTCCTGGTGGCGCCGGGCGTGCGCACCGGCGTGCAGCTGGCCATCGACAACCCCCGCGAGGTCGGCGCCGACCGCATCGTCAACACCCACGCCGCCTTCCACCTGTACGGCGGCCCCTGCATCACCGTCGACTTCGGCACCTCCACCAACATCGACGTGATCTCCGAGCGCGGCGAGTTCCTCGGCGGCGCCTTCGCACCGGGCGTCGAGATCTCCATCGACGCCCTGGCCTCCCGCGCCTCACAGCTCCAGAAGGTCGAACCCGTCAAGCCCCGCTCGGTGATCGGCAAGAACACCGTGGAGTGCCTCCAGTCGGGCATCATCTACGGCTTCGCCGGCCAGGTGGACGGCCTGGTGCGCCGCATCATCGAGGAGCTCGGCGGCGACGTGGCCGCGGTGATCGCCACCGGCGGCCTGGCCCCGGTGATCATCGCCGAATGCGCCACCATCACCCACCACGAGCCGATGCTGACGCTCATCGGCCTGCGCATGGTGTACGAGCGCAACAGGCCGTGAGGTCGGGCGCCTGTGCGCCGCTTGAATCTTGCGGCGACTATGGCCTGGTAACCCAGGTGCGCCCGTGTCGAACGCTCCGGTACCCTCGTCGACGGTGGCGTGTCCGAGCGGCCGAAGGAGAACGCCTCGAAAGCGTTTGAAGGTTTACGCCTTCCGTGGGTTCAAATCCCACCGCCACCGCTCGCGGAGCCCCCGATCGTCAGGTCGGGGGCTTTCTATATCTCCTGTAGACAGATGACATAGTCGTCGGTGTCGCTGGTGTTGTAGTCGATCTGGAAGTACACCTTCACCGGGTTGCCGTCGGGGTCGCGGGGACAGTCGTCGGCGTTGGTGGTTCCCGTGGAGAAGAAGTAGATCCGGCTGTTGGCCTTGGAGTCGGAGCACTTCACCAGGCGGCCCCTTTGCGGGCCGTTCGGGTCGTCCTTGCTCACCGGCCAGTGGTAGACGCAGTCGCCGAGCTGGCCGCGCTGGGTGTCGTCGGCGGGAAGGTCGCCGAACGGGTCGTCCTTCGGGTCGACGGACGTCTTGGTGTCGCCGGTGGGGGAGGCGTCGTCGCTCGAGACCGACGACACGATCAGCGTCGTCACCACCGACACCGCCGCCACCGCCGCGACGATCCCCGCCATCAGCAGGCCCTCGCCGCGCGACCTCGCGGGCGCGGGCGGCGGCGCGGGGTTCGGGGCCGGGGCGGGGGGTGCCGTCGGATATTGCGCGGATTCCGCGGCGCCGGGCGGCGGGGGGTAGTCGCCGCCGCCGGCGGAGGCGTTGCCCGCGTCGTAGGGGTCGCGAGGCGGTCCGAACATCGACACGGGGTTAACTCCTTCGGGCGCGCGGCTCAGATCAGTCGCGGCTGCTCGACGCGGGGGTGGCGAACCTTCACCTTCCCGAACGCGGCGAACAGTCCGGAGTCGACGTCGTCCAGCAGCGGGGACGGGGTTGCCGAATGGCTCAGGTATAGCAGATCCTCGGCGCGGGTGGCCGCGATGTACATGGCGCGCCGGGCCGCGGGCGTGTTGGGGAACCACTCGGCGGTGGCGCCGACCAGGCACACCACCCGATACTGTCGACCCGTGACCTCGCCGATCGGGGCGCCGGGCAGCTTAGCGCCGTCGGCGCGCAGCACCGCGACGTCCTCGGCGTCCACCCCGTAAACCGCCAAAGTGGACGCCAGTCCGTTGGCGAAGTCGAGCTCGTCGGCCGCCGACGGCGCGAAGTACCGCCCGATCGGTGCGGTCCCCGAGGCGGGACGGTGCGGGTGCATGGCGCGGCCCGGGACCCGGGTCACCGGCGTGATCAGCTGGCCCGCCGCCGCGATGATCGGCGCGGTGCTGCGGTAGTTGCGCGGCAGCCGCACCACGCGGGCGTCAGGGTAGTCGCGCGGGAAGGCGTCGAAGGGGCTGGAATCCCGCGCCACCAGGCAATCGGGGTCGCCCGTGGCCGTGAACGCGGGCTGCTGCCCGCGGTCGGCGCGCAGCGCGTCGTACAGCCGCTGCGACATCAGGTGCATGTCGTCGACGAACACGTGGCCCAGCGGCGGCAGCGAACCCACCGCGAAGTCGGCGAAGGCGCCGATCGTGATGTCGCCCGCCGCGGTACCCATCAGTTCGGACAGTTGCTTGTGGATGTCGGAGGCCGCGGCGGCGTCGGCCGCCAGCACCAGGCACTGCGAGGCGGGAAGGTGAAGCTCGGCCACGTGATAGGCGATCCGCCGCACCAGCACGTGCGTCTTACCGGTCCCGGGCCCCGCGTTGATCAACAGCGGCCCCGGGGGAGCCGACGCCGCGACCCGCTGCATCGCGTCGACGTGGTCCAGCAGGCCCGTGCCCACCTCCTCCATGCCCGCGATGCACGGGCCGTCCTGCCGCTGCGGCTCGGGGCGGCTCGGCAACAGGGGCTCGGGCATGTCCACCAGGTCGACGGGCGCCACGGGCGCCGACCGGGGCCGCGGGGTGCGGGCTCGCCGCGGCACCCGCGCCTCGGCGGGCAGCTCGAACAACGCGTCCGGTTCGGATGTCACATCCACCGCCTTCCCTCGTTCGGGTTCACCCCGCGCGGAACCGACGCCGAAATCTTGTCAAAGCTTTCGCCGAGACAGCGGTGCGGGGTTCACTCGCGGCGCGTCGCGTCCAGGTGAACTGGCGTCAACGGCGACGCTTCGGGCACGTTGACACCCTGGTCCTACTCAACCACCCGCGAAGGGCGGCAACACATCCACGGTCGCTCCACCGTGGAGCGCGGCGAGGTCGTCGTGGCAGGCGACGCCGTCGACCAGGAAACCGCAGGCCGACAGCACCCGTTCCAGGCCCGCGCCGTGGCGCTTGACCATCTCGGCGCGCAGCTCGGCGACCGTGGCCGCCCCGAGGGTCTCCTCGTTCAGGCCCGTGGCCGCCCGCGCCGCCGCGAAGTACCGCACCGTCACCACCGTCGTCACCCTCCGATCGCCGACATGGGGCGCGGCGGTTGCAGGAACGTCTTGTCGTCGATGCCGTGCCCCGGGCGCTTGGCCCACATGGTCTCGCGCCATGCCTCGGCTATCGCATCATCATTCGCGCCGTCGCGCAGCAGGCCGCGAAGATCCGTCTCGGTCGTGCTGAACAGGCAGGCGCGCACCTGGCCGTCGGCGGTCAGGCGGGTGCGGTCACAGTCGCCGCAGAACGGGCGGGTCACCGCGCCGATCACGCCCACCTTGGCGGGACCGCCGTCCACCAGCCAGGTCTCGGCGGGGGCGGCGCCGCGCGGGGCCGGGTCCTGGGACAGCGCGAAGGCGCCGCGCAGGCGGGCGAGGATCTCCTCGGCGGTCACCATGTTCTCGCGGCTCCAGCCGTGCTGGGCGTCCAGCGGCATCTGCTCGATAAAGCGCAGCTGGTAGCCGTGCTCCAGCGCGAACCGCAGCAGCGGCACCGCCTCGTCGTCGTTGACGCCGCGCATCAGCACCGAGTTGATCTTCACCGGCGACAGGCCCGCGGCGGCCGCGGCCTCCAGGCCCTTCACGGTGTCGCCCAGGCGATCGCGGTGCGCCAGCGCCTTGAACCGCACGGGGTCCAAGGTGTCCAGTGAGACGTTGACCCGGTCCAGGCCCGCCGCCTTCAGGTCCGGCGCCAGCCGCGCCAGGCCGATCGCGTTGGTGGTCAGGCTGATCCGCGGACGGGGCCGCAGGCTCGCCGCCGCCGCGACGATCCCCGCCAGGCCGGGCCGCAGCAGCGGCTCGCCCCCGGTGAACCGAATCTGGGTGACCCCCAGCCGCGTCACGGCCAGCCCCACCAGGCGATTCACCTCGTCATCGGTGAGCACCTCCTGCCGTGGCAGCCACGGAAGCCCCTCGGCGGGCATGCAGTACGTGCAGCGCAGGTTGCACCGGTCGGTCAACGAAACCCGCAGGTCGACCGCGGTTCGTCCGAACTGGTCAACCAGAGCCTGTTCGGGACCGGCTTTCGATTCGGTCCTCATCCTCTGACGGTAGCCTCTGGCTGCGACACCAAGCAACACGCGACGCCTGTGACACGCGACAGGGTCGCTACCTTGCCTGACGTACCATTCCACGGTGAGTTTGCGACTGTATGACACCGGTACCAGGACGGTGCGCGACTTCGTGCCGCGCGTTGCTGGCAAGGTCGGCGTCTACCTGTGTGGGCTCACCCTCCAGGGGCCGCCGCACATCGGGCATCTGCGCAGCGGCGTCAACTACGACGTCCTCACCACCTGGCTGCGGCGCTCGGGCCTGGACGTCACCCTGGTCCGCAACCTCACCGACATCGACGACAAGGTGCTGGCCAAGTCCGTTGAGCGGCAACGACCCTGGTGGGCGATCTCCTACGCCAACGAGCGGATCCTCGCCGCCAGCTACGACGCGCTCGGCGTCGACCCGCCCACCTACGAGCCGCGCGCCACCGGGCACATCCCCGAGATGCTCGAGCTGATCGCCGAGCTGATCGACAAGGGCCACGCGTACGCCGCCGACAACGGCGACGTCTACTTCTCCGTGAGCTCCTACCCCGAGTACGGCGCCCTGTCGCACCGCGACCCCGCCGACATGCTGTCGTCCGCCGACGGCGACGACACCGACAAGCGAGACCCCCGCGACTTCGCGCTGTGGAAGGCCGCCAAGCCCGGCGAGCCCGCCGACTCCTCCTGGAACACCCCGTACGGGCGGGGGCGGCCCGGCTGGCACCTGGAGTGCTCGGCCATGAGCCGCCGCTACCTGGGCGACGCGTTCGACATCCACGGCGGCGGCACCGACATCATGTTCCCGCACCACGAGAACGAGATCGCGCAGTCGCGCGCGGCGGGCCTCGGCTTCGCCAACTACTGGGTGCACAACAACATGCTGAACTTCTCGGGCACCAAGATGAGCAAGTCGCTGGGCAACACGATGAGCGTGGATGCCCTGGGGCGGAGGGGTTTCCGTCCCGCCGAGATCCGCTACTACCTGCTGGCGCCGCATTATCGCTCCGCCTTCGACTACTCCGACCAGGCGCTGGGCGAGGCCGCGGCGGGCTACCACCGTCTGGAGAACTTCATCGACCGCTGCGCCGACGCGTCCGCCAGCGCCTCCAGCGGGGTGATGTGCGCCGACTTCGTCAACGCGATGGACGACGACCTGGGCACGCCCGCGGCCCTGGCCGCGATCCACGAGGTGGCGCGCGAGGGCAACGCCGCGGCCGACGCGGGCAACGCCCGCTCGGCCGCCGACGCGGCCGCCTCGGTGCGGGCCATGCTGGACATCCTCCACCTCGACCCGCTGGGTCCGCAGTGGATCAAACGGGAGAGCGAGGACCTCACGCCGGTCGTCGACTCCCTGGTGAAACTGGTGCTCCAGCAGCGCCAGGACGCCCGCAAGCGCAAGGATTACGCCACCGCGGACGCGATCCGCGATCGCCTCACCGACTCGGGATTGTCCATCGAGGACACCGCCGAGGGTTCGCGGTGGAGCCTCAACCGTTCGGAGCCGAGTCATGCCGGGTAATTCTCAGCGGCGCAACCGCCGCGTATCGCCGAAGAAGGGCTCCGCCAAGGGCTCGGGCGGCCAGGGAAAGAAGGCCCTGGAGGGCCGCGGCAGGACCCTGTCGGCCTCCGATCGCCCGTGGCACAAGGCCTACGAGGGCCCCGACGTGCCCAAGAAGACCAAGTGGAAGCAGGAGAAGGAGCGGCGCCCCGCCGCCGAGGAGGGCCGCGCCCCCAAGGCGGGCCGCCCGCAGCGCCCGGCGCCCCCCAGGCGCCGCGACTCCGGCGACGGCGTCGAGGTCCTGGTGGGCCGCAACCCCGTCGTGGAGGCCATGCGCGCCAAGGTCCCCGGCACCGCGCTGTACATCATGCACG